>CAZQML010000063.1:0-20875 GCA_964594245.1 uncultured Dehalococcoidales bacterium
GGCTTGCCCGTTGAGTCCCTCGGTTGCCCTCTTGATTTCGCTCGCGGGCGTGCTTCTCCTCCTCTGGCTCAAGCTGCACCCTGGCCTCGCCGTATTTCTGGGCAGCATTGTCCTCTCTCTCCTGGTATTGCCCGCCCGCCAGACGCCGGTCCTGATGCTCACAACCATCACCAGTCTCCAGACCCTGCGATTGATCGGGATTATCGTCTGCGCACTCTCTCTCAGCAAGCTGATGGAATCGAGGGGACTCCTGCTTAAGCTCGCCCACACGCTTGAGACTGTAGGTCCCAAAGTGGCGATGCATGTCGTGCCGTCTGTGATAGCAATGGTGCCCATGCCGGCCGGGGCTCTTGTCTCGGCCACCGCCCTGAAGGACCTTGCTCGCCGTCTTCGCCTTGCACCCGACCAGGCGACTTTCATCAACTACTGGTTTCGCCACATATGGGAACTGGCTGTCCCCGTATATCCTGCAGTGATTGCCGCCAGCGTGGTCCTGTCCGTTCCTCTCTCAAGCGTTGTCATAACGATGCTTCCCGTGATTCCACTGATGGCTGTCTTCGGCGGCATCGCCAGCTATCGCATACTCAGGAAGACCGACGCGGAGCGAGCGGAGAGCCTCTCCGGGCCTCAGCTGGTGGTCGAGCTGTTTCGCGCGGCCTGGCCGGTACTGCTCCTCATCGGACTGGTTCTCGCCGGTGTCGAAGCGGCCTTCGCGTTCCTGGCAGCCGGGGTCCTGCTCGCAGTGCAGCAACGCGCACCGAAGCAGGAGGTCAAGCAGGCTCTCAAGTATGGCCTCGGCCCCAAGGTGCTTTTCCTGCTCTATTCGGTCATGCTGTATAAAGGCATCGTCGAGGAATCGGGCGCGGCCTACGCGCTGTTCACAGACATGCAGGCCTTAGGAATGCCACCGGCCTTGATACTGCTGGCGCTTCCCGCATTGGTGGGCTTCGCCACGGGCCTCTCGATGGCCTTCGTCGGCATCTCCTTTCCCCTGCTCCTTCCGTTTATGTCCGTTGCGGGCGATATCAGCGGCTACGCACTCTTCCTTGCCTACGTCGCAGGTGGAGTGGGCTACATGCTCTCCCCTCTCCATCTGTGTCTCACCCTCTCGTCGGAGTTCTTCGGGGCCCGCCTTGGTGACGTCTATCGCCTCATGGCGCTCCCTCTTGTGGGAGTGCTCGCCGTAGCCCTTATTGCGTTCCTGCTTTCCTAGCACCACCCCCGCCATACAACATGCCGCTTCTTACCTGTATATAATCGGACTACCCACTACAGAGAGGAGGAGCCACACAATGTCATCCGGTGAGATGAAGCAGTACCTTGACCAGCTCTCCACCATGATGGAAGAAGTCAAGACGGTTGACCCGGACTTCCAGGCTGCCTGGGTTGCACTCAGCACGCAAGGCGGGAAACAAGGCGTGCTGAGCGTGAAGACGAAGGAACTCATCTGTATCGCCATCGGGGTGGTCGTGCACTGCGACTACTGCATTGCCTCGCACGTGAAGAAGGCCCTGCAGCAGGGCGCGACGCGGCAAGAGATACTGGAGGCCAGTTTCGCGGCGGTCAAGATGGGCGGAGGGCCAGCCATGGCCTTCCTTACCCGAGTCATCGAAGCCTGCGACGAGTTCGGGCCGCACTGACGCCCTGATGCTTGTCTCTCAGGCCCGGCGCACGACAGGGTGCCGGGCCAATAGAGCTATCGCGAAGCTCAGGCCCGCACTTGCCACAAAGACGAGTGAGAGTCCGGCGGTCTCGGCAATCAAGCCCGAGACTACCGGACCCGCCATCATGCCCGCTGCGTAGACCGCCTGGAAGACCCCCATGGCGGTCGCCCTCGCGCCGGGCGTAGCGGACCTGATGCTCAGGGCCATCAACAGTGTCGCGAGACAGCCTCTTCCAAAGCCACTCCCAAGCTGCACCAATGCGAGCGTCGCGGGTGTGAGTGTATGCGGCACGATGAGCAGGGACGTCCCCAGCACGACTGCCCCACCAACGAGCGCCGCTGAGTAGCCGATGCGCTCCGCCAGCCGCACAGACGTGTACGCGGCGACAGCCGACGCACCGAGCGTCAGCATTGTGATGACGCCAAGCTGGCTGCTCGACGCACCGAGACGAGTAGCGTAGACCGGTATGAACCCGAAGACACTGGCGAAGTTCGCGAATTGCAGCAGGATGGCCATCGACGCAGCCACAACGAGCAGAGGCCGGGTTGCGACGTGTGAAAGTCGCTGCCTCACAGCGGCGCCTGCCTCTACAATAGGCTCTTTCGCGAACGCGAGGACAAGCAGGCCCAGCAGAGCCAGCAGGGCTGCCCCACAGAAAGTCGCCTGGTAGCCTCCTGCCTGTGCCAGCACACCTCCGCAGCCGGTGGCTGCAACAAGCGCCACCTGGTTGACGGCATTGATGGTCCCTATGGCGCGTGAAGAGGCCGCCGCCTCGTAGTACCTCGTGAAGAACACCGTGAAGGCCACCCAGCCTGCGGCGCCGATACCGGTCACTGCGCGAGCCAGGACAAGTGACCGCGCGCCGTCGGCAAGCGCGAGGCCAACGGCTCCTGCCGCGCACGCCACCAGGCTCAGGGCCACTAAAGGCTTTCGCCTTGGCGTCGAATCGAAGAAGAGGCCAACGGGTATCCGAAGAAGCAGCTGAGGCAGAGCGTACGAGGCAATCACGATTCCGACCACAGATAGCTTGCCCACGACCGACTCGGCATAGACCGGCAGTATCGGGACGTAGAGGTAGAGGGACGCGAAGTAGAAGAAAGTGACCACGCAGAACAGCGCACGGCTCTTCTCCAAGGAGCGCCCGCCCCGGAAAGGCAACGGGCCAGGCGATTTGCCGGTCGGGCCGTGTGACATGAAGACGGCCATTCTATCATTTCGCGGTCGCGACCAGGCCATGCTTATCTCCAACGTGGGTAATCACGACTGCGTCGAGACGCTCCCGCCGCCGACCGGCTCAGTCTCCCTCGACTCGACCTTCACAATACCCACTGCGGACACCCGGCCCGCGGCGCGCCACGCTCCGCCCTGTTGCCTCCAGGCGTCTTTCCGTCTATAGTCTAGGCTCGCACTCCAACTCTTGGCCAAGGAGGTAGGACAATGCAGGAACACACTCCGACCCACGACGAGGCGCTCGCCGTCCTCAAGGAGTTCAACAAGACCGACAGCCTGCTCAAGCACGCCTACTCTGTGGAGGGCGTCATGAGGTACATAGCCCGCAAGCGCGGCGAAGACGAGGAGAAGTGGGCCATCGTAGGGCTGGTACATGATCTCGACTATGAGCGCTATCCGTCGGAGCACTGCAAGAAGACCCGAGAACTCCTCTCGGAGCGTGGTTGGCCGGAGGAGTACATACAGGCCGCAGTCTCTCATGGCTGGGGCATCTGCACGGACGAGGAGCCGACAACCGCTATGGCGAAGACGCTCTACGCCGTGGACGAACTCACCGGCCTAATCACAGCCGCAGCGCTCGTCAGGCCTTCCAGGAGTGTGGCCGACATGGAGGCGAAGTCGGTCATGAAGAAATGGAAGGACAAGTCATTCGCAGCCGGAGTAGACCGGTCCATCATAGAGAAGGGGGTGGGGCTGCTTGGAGTCGAACTCCGCGACCTCGTAACGGACGCCATCATGGGCATGCGCGAGGTCAGGGAGCAGATCGGTCTCTAGCCGGGCACTGTTCTACAGCGTCGCTCCCACCGTGTAGCCTTCCCGCACTGCATCGCCTATCGCCCGCGGCTCCACACAGTCCCCTACGGAGTACAGCTCGACCACCTTGCCCTCAAGGCCTTCGTACAGGCTTGTGTCGGGGACAGAGCCGGCGGCAAGTACGAGAGTATCCGCTTCCAGCGTCCGCGTTTGGCCGTCAGGAGTCCCCACAACGAGAGCCCCGGGCCGCGCCTCTTCGTAGCGCACTCCGGGCAGCAGCACTACGCCCTTCTGTCGCAGTCTCTCGAGGAAGAACTCGCGCAGGGAAGGTCCCACTCTGGTCGCCATCTCCTTCCCTCGTCGTGTCACAGTGACGCTTCTGCCGTGCTCCGCCAGGTACTCCGCTGTCTCGCACCCGACGAGTTCCCCTCCTACCACGACGACTCTCCTGCCGGTCTTCGCGCTTCCGTCGAGGACAGCCCCCGCCGTCACAGACTTGCATTTGTCCAGGCCCGGTATATCGGGCAAGGCTGCACGTGCCCCTGTTGCCAGCACGACCACGTCCGGCTTCTGCTCCACAATGGCCTCGACTGTGGCGTCTCGCTGTAGCTCGACGGCAACACCCCGGCGCTGAAGCTGGGCTTCGAGATAGTGAGTGAAGAAGGCAATCCGGTCCTTGTGCGGGGGAACAGCCGCCTGAAGCAGTTGCCCTCCAAGGCAGCGCTCCTTCTCCCAGAGCGTCACAACATGCCCCCGGTCTGCCGCCGCCATGGCTGCGGTCATTCCGCCCGGCCCTCCCCCCACCACCAGCACCCGCTTCGCCACTGCAGCAGCTGCCGGCGCTGACTCATGGTCCCTGCCGAGTCTCGGGTTCACCTGGCACCGGATGCCTACCGAGTCCGGCGCCATCAGCGTGTCGCGACAGTGCATACAGACGATGCATGGGACGATATCTTCCTCTTTCCCCTCCGCCAGCTTGTTCGGCAACTCGGGATCTGCGAGCAGCGCCTTGCCGACTGCTATCAGGTCGGCGCTGCCTTCCTCCAGGAGCGCTTCGGCCGACTCCGGAGTGATGCGTCCCACGGCTATCACCGGCACATCGAGAGCCCCCTTCATCGCGGCGGCCAGCTCTGCAATGACTGCAGGCTTGAAGACAGCCGTGGTCCTGTTCGTCGGCGTGGAGGGGCCATAGGAGGACACGTGCACCGCCAGAGAGCCCGCCCGCTCGGCGAGCTTCGCCACTTCAACGGCCTCCTCCAGTGACGTTCCCTCTTCCTCCCCGTACTCACGCCCATTCATCCTGACCCAGACGGGATACTCCGCCCCTGTCGCGGCGCGTACCGCCTCGATGACTTCGACGAAGAAGCGGGCCCGGTTCGCGATGTCTCCGCCATACTCGTCGGTCCGCTTGTTGGCTGCCCTGGAGATGAATTGGTCTATCAGGTAGCTGTGCGCACCGTGAAGCTCCACGGCGTCGAAGCCTGCCTCCTTGGCACGGACTGCTGCACGAGCAAACGCCGCTGCCACTGCCCTTATTTCCTCCGCCTTCAGCTCCCTGGGCAGCTCGCCTCCAGCATCCGCGATTGCCGACGGAGCCACCGGCTGCATGCCAGTGAGGCTAGACTTGGCCTTCCGGCCCCCATGATGCAGCTGGATCGCCGCCACGGCACCGTGGCGCTTGATGACATCGGTCAGATCCCGCAGGCCCGGCAGCAGCTTGTCGTCATAGATACCGAGCTGGTTCGCGAACGCCTGCCCCACCGGTTCAACGTAGGACGCCTCCACAACGATGAGCCCGGTACCGCCGCGCGCGCGCGCCTCATAGTGCGCCTTGAGTTGCTCTGTCACGCGGCCTTTCTCGTCCGCGTACTGGCTGGTGACGGGGGCCAGCACGTATCTATTCCGTAGCGACAGCGGGCCCAGATGGAAGGGTTCCAGCACGCGTCTTGTCATCATCTTCTCTCCTTCGGACATTCTCGACAGCCGGCTCCGCTACGTCACCAGAGACGACCCGATGAAGCCGCCATGACCACGAACGAACTCCTCTGCTGACACCTTCCGCTTTCCTTCGAGCTGTACCTCGCCGAGGCCCAGAAGGCCTTTCCCTGTCACAACTCCGATTCTGAGTGCCGAGGTAACGGGCAATTCCACCACTCTCCCCACCCCTCCTGTCTGCACCTCCTGAATCGGCCGGCAGCTGTGTATCTTCAGTCGCTTGCCTTCCCACGTCGTGTAGCATCCAGGCCATGGATAGTACGCCCTCACCCGCCTCCAGAGCTCCACGGCGGGCAGGGACCAGTCGAGCCCCGCGTCGTTCGCTCGAATCAGCTCGCTGCACGTGGCGAGCGATTCATCCTGCGGCTGCAAGACAACGTCGCCTTCGAGCCATCTATCGAGCGTCGAATGCAGCAGGCGAGCCCCCATCACAGACAGGGCCCCTGTCAGGCTGCCGGTGCTGTCGGTCTCGCTGATGCTGAGGGCCTCCTGACTGAGCACCGGCCCCGTGTCCAGTCCCTCGTCCATGAGCATTATCGACACGCCGGTGCGGGCGTCTCCACTCAGCAGCGCCGCTGCCACAGGCGAAGGCCCTCGGTGACGAGGCAGCAGTGACGGGTGAACATTCAGACATCCCAGGCGGGGCGCCGCCAGCACTTCCGGGGGCAGCAGGTACGCGAATGCCGCCACCACCACGACATCCGGCCGCAGCTCCGCGAGGCTTGCGGCACTCTCCTCTCCCCGCATGGTCGAGGGCTCGATTACTCGGAATCCATGCTCGAGCGCAGCTCGTTTGACGGGCGACGGAGCCATCTGCCGTCCACGTCCCGCAGGGCGGTCCGGCCGGGAGAATACAGCCACTAGCTCATAGGGGCCATGTGCCAGTTCTTCCAGGACCGGCACGCCGAATTCTGGCGTGCCCATGAATACAATTCGCGGCTCCACGTAGGGCACATTTTCTCGGATTTCCCCTGTTTATGTCAAAGCGTCCCTAGAGAAGCCCAGGGGCCTTTGCTAGATTGATATCCATGCTCGTGACCCCCGCTAGGTCAGTCGGAATCCCCGCTCTTCTTGCATAATCTTTCCTCGTGTTCGTTCTTTGGGCAACTGCATCTATTTGATGCCTGTGGAGGTGTGTTGGAGTCGGCGCACGAGACTTGGCAGAAAGCACTAGGCGAACTCCAGACTCAGGTGAGCCGGGCCAACTACAATACGTGGCTGCGCAATAGCCACGGAGTGTCCTATGACAACGGAGTATTCGTCGTCGGGACACCGAGCGCGTTCGTCGCCGAGTGGCTGACAAAACGCCTCCGCTCACTCGTGAAGAAGACGCTCACGCACGTGGTCGGCTACGATATCGAAGTCGAGTTCATCGTCCGTGACAAGCTCCTGCCTCAGCGAAGGCCACAGCTGCAGTCGGCACTCGCCGATGGCGGCGTCAGCACACGGGCCCGCGTCGAGACGCCCAATTCGCGATTCACTTTCGATAACTTCGTCGTCGGCAGCTGCAACCGCCTCGCTTGCGCGACGGCCCTTGAGATTGCAGAGAACTCCCCAAGCTCCTTCAACCCGCTGTATCTCTACAGCGGCACCGGCCAGGGGAAGACACATCTGCTCCAGGCAATAGGTCATGCAGCACGCCTGAGCGGCCGCGAGGTGCTCTACATGACGGCAGAGCGCTTCACAGATGAGTTCGTCCTTGCTGTGAGGCAGAAACGCGTCGAGGAGTTCAGCTCGAAATTCAAGACTCTCTCGCTACTCCTTTTCGACGACATTCAGTTCCTTGCCAACAAGCGCCAGACTCTGCAGTGCTTCTACCACATCTTCGACGAGCTTCATCAGAAGGACTGCCAGATAGCCGTTACGGGGGACCGTCATCCTCGTGACATACAGATGCTCGGTGAGAAGCTCAGGAGCCGTCTGGAAAGCGGAATGGTCGCCTGCATTCAGCCACCTGAGCGCGAGACCCGCCTCTGTTTCCTGGAGGCCAGGTCAGCCGAGGCCGATATCCTGGTGCCTGCCGACGCCCTCCGGCTCCTGGCCGACGAGGTGCGCGGCAACATGCGCCAGCTCGAAGGCGCCCTCGTCTTCCTCTCCGCCCAGGCCAGGCTCACCGGGGATGACATCAATGCACAGTCTGTCCACAATCTCCTCACCAGTATTTCCTCGACCGGCGACAGTGGCGCCATCATCCATGAGGTCGTTGCTTCGTTCGACGTGCCACTGGAACAGCTTCTCAGCAAGAAGAGGGACAGGAAGACCGCTCTCGCGAGGCACGTCGCCATGCACCTCATGCGCACTGAAACCAGCTGTTCTTTCTCGGAGATTGGCCGCCAACTCGGGAACCGCAACCACGCAACCGTTCTACACGGCTACAACAGGATTTCCGTCGAACTCACACAGGACCCGAAACTGCGCAAGCAGGTTGCAAGGATTCGCGAGCGCCTGCTACAGGAAAAAGACCTGTAGACAACCTGTTGACAGCCCCTCGACACCCACCGTAGACGCTGTCGACAACCCATTCGGGGACTCTCATAACTTGTGCTTCTACCAAACGTCCTCGTTGACTTGGACTCGTCTCCTCCGTCCGACCGATGACTACTATCTCTGATACTATAACCATCCACACAAACATACTATGTATATAGGATAGTAATGAGGATAGGTCTTCTTGGAGGAACATTCGACCCGGTACATGTCGGTCACATATTCATTGCGGAAGAGGCTCGCATTCGTCTTGAGCTGGAGCTAGTGCTGTTTATTGTCGCGGGAAGGCCGTGGCTGAAGCTTGACCGGGACATCAGTCCTGCGGAGCTTCGAGTGGAGATGGTTCGTCTGTCGATAGCCAAGCATGAGCACTTCGTCCTCTCCACTGTTGAGGTGGATCGGGGTGGACCCTCTTACATGGTTGACACGTTGGATGAATTGCGCACCACGATGGGCGAGAACGAGTACTACTTGATTCTGGGGCGGGACAGCTTCACGGAATTGCCGCTCTGGAAGCAGGCCGAGAGGATTGTGGAGATGTGCAAGCTTGTCGTGGTGCCGAGGATCGGAACGAACCTTCCGGAGCTGAAAGATGTTGCCGCGCGTATCAAGGGATTGTCGAGAAAGAATGTAGTGACTCTGGACTCGCCCATGATAGGAATCAGCTCGTCCGGGATACGGGAACGGGTGGGAAAAGGGCTGCCGATTGACTACCTTGTTCCAGGCGAGGTGGAGAAGTACATAGTAGCCCACGGCCTGTACCGTGGCTAATGGTTGTCAGATGTCAAGGTTCTCGACCGCGTCAGCGTGGTCCTGGATGTAGTTCTTCCGAGGTTCCACTTCGCTACCCATCAGCATTTGAAAGGTCTCGTCTGCGGTGGTGTTGTCCTCGATTTCCACTCTGAGGAGAGTCCTTGTGTCAGGGTTCATTGTCGTTTGCCAGAGTTGCTCCGGGCTCATCTCTCCGAGACCCTTGTAGCGCTGGATGTCGCCTTTGCCACCGAAGCCGCGCATGGCTTCGTCCCTCTGTTGCTCTGTGTAGACCCACGCTTCGTGCTTGCCAGAGCGGATTCGATAGAGTGGTGGCTGCGCTATATAGAGATGCCCTTCTTCGATAAGCTCCGGCATATGCCTGTAGAAGAAGGTGAGCAGTAACGTGCGGATGTGAGCGCCGTCCACGTCGGCGTCGGTCATGATGATTATGCGGTGGTACCGGAGCTTGCTAAGGTCGAGACCATCCGGACCGGCCCTCAGGGCCGTGCCCAGCGCCCGTATCTCCTGGTGAGCGAGAATCTTCTCAGCGGTTGCCTTCTCGACGTTCAGTATCTTTCCCCTGAGAGGGAGTATCGCCTGAAATCGCCTGTCCCTGCCCTGCTTGGCCGAGCCACCTGCGGAGTCCCCCTCGACGAGGTAGAGTTCGCAAAACTCGGGGTTCTTCTCGGAACAGTCGGCCAGCTTGCCGGGCAGAGTGGCTGTGTCGAAGCTGCTCTTCTTGAAGACCAGCTCACGGGCCTTACGAGCGGCCTCGCGGGCTCGAGCGGAGAGAAGGCACTTGTCGAGGATAGACCGCGCCTCCTCGGGGTGCTGCTCGAGGTAGAGACCGAGCTGGTCGGCGACAATGGACTCAACCTGGCCTCTGACTTCCGGGTTGCCGAGCTTCCCCTTGGTCTGGCCCTCGAACTGAGGGTTGGACAGCTTGACACTTATGACGGCCACCAGACCCTGCCGCACATCGTCACCCGTCAAACCGGGGTCGCTGTCCCTGGTGAGCTTGTTCTTGCGGGCGTAGTCCGTGAGGACCCGGGTGAGTGCTGCGCGGAATCCGGTGAGGTGAGTTCCTCCGTCACGGGTGTTGACGCAGTTGGCGAACGAAGACGTGTTCTCCGCCATGCCGTCGTTGTACTGAATGGCAACCTCGACTGCCGAACTGTTGGCCGTACCGGAGATGTAGATGGGGTCAGGGTGGATTGGGCTTCTTTCGCGGCTCAGGCGTCGGGTATAACTCGCGATGCCGCCCTCGAAGTAGTACGTTCTCTCTTCGTCAGTTCTCTCGTCGGTGAACTGGATGGTGATGCCCTTGTTGAGGAACGCCATCTCCCGCAAGCGCTGACAGGAGATAGAGAAATCGTAGGAGATGTCCTCGAATATCTCCGAGTCGGCCAGGAAGGTAGTGCGGGTTCCCGTCTCGTCGGTTTCTCCGACGACCGTGATGTCAGAGGTTGGTACGCCGCGCTCGTACTCCTGGCAGTACACCTTGCCTTCCCGTCGGACCTCGACGCGGGTGCGGCTTGAGAGCGCGTTTACGACCGAGGCGCCGACCCCATGGAGGCCGCTGGACACGCTGTAGAGGTGGTTGCCGAACTTGCCGCCGGCATGGAGCCGCGTCATGACTGCTTCGAGCGCAGTGATATCGGTGGAGGGAATGAGTTCGACAGGGATACCACGGCCGTTGTCCAGCACGGTGATGGAGTTGTCCGGGTGTATTGTGACCTCTATGCTGTCGCAATAGCCCGCCATCGCTTCATCGATGCTGTTGTAGGCGATCTCGTACAGGAGGTGCTGGAGACCCTCGGCCCCCGTCCCCCCTATGTACATGCCGGGGCGGAGGCGGACAGCCTCGATCTCGTCGAGTATCTGAATGTCGCGGGACGTATAGTCCCTGGGGCGAGGCTTCCCGTTCTCAGCAGCAGCCATGTCGAGATTCACCTCTTTGATTGTCGTGCGGCATTGGGGCTTGAGGGCGAACGGTCACGCCGGTCCTGGCTTGGTGGAATGGGGCCAACGTAGCTGCAGACACTACGGAATTGTAGCACATTTGGGAAGGGTTTAGCTACGAGGAAGCACCGTCTGTTGAGCACTCAAGGTGCTCGCGGAGATGTTGAAGCAGGTCATCCTGGGGCAGCGTTGATTGCTCGTTGCGTGCCATATCCCGGACGACTGCTGTGTGCGCCTCAATCTCGTTGTCTCCCAGGATTATCGCGTATCTCACACCCAGAGAGTTGGCCTGACGGAGCTGCGCCTTGAAGCTCTTGGCGCCCGTGGATGCCAGCACGCCGACACCGGCGTCCCTCAGCCGTCTTGCCAGGCTGGCAGCTGTCCGCCGGGCCGGCGCGCCCACGTGTGCAACATAGACGCGCGGCCCTGCAGGCGTTGGTACATCGAGTCCTTGTTCCTTGATGTTGAGTATGATTCGCTCCATGCCCATGGCGAATCCGACGGCTGGTGTGGGCTTGCCACCGATGGCCTCAATGAGACCGTCGTAGCGGCCGCCGCCAACGATGGCGCTCTGCCCTCCTTCACGCTTCGGATGGATCTCAAAGACAGTTCTGGTGTAGTAGTCAAGGCCCCGTACCAGCTTGTGATTCAGCGAGTATCCTACGCCGAAAGCTGTGAGTTGGCTCTTGACCTCCTCGAAGTGGGCCTCACACTCGGGGCAGAGATAGTCCGAGATACGTGGCGCCGCGTCAGCGATAGCCCGACATGCAGACTCCTTACAGTCCAGAAGTCGCAAAGGGTTCCTGACCATGCGGACGCGGCAATCATCGCACACGCGATCGGAGAGTGACTGGTAGTGCTGTTTCAGCACCTCGACGTACACGGGCTGGCATATGCGACAGCCGATGCTGTTGAGGACAACCGTCAATTCACCCAGTCCAAGAGAAGAGAAGAAGCGCAGGGCGAGGTCAATCACCTCGACATCCAGGCTTGCCGAGGCGTCGCCAAGCGCCTCGCAGCCGAACTGGTGATGCTGGCGATACCTTCCCGCCTGGGGACGCTCGTAGCGAAAGGTGGGGCCGATGTAGTAGAGGCGCACAGGCTGCGAGAGGTTGAAGAGGCCGTGTTCCACGTAAGCCCGGCATACGGGAGCGGTGTTCTCGGCTCGGAGCGCAAGCTTCTGCCCGCCCCGGTCCTCGAAGACATACATCTCCTTCTCAACAAGGTCGGTCCCCTCCGCGTCGGTACGCGCGAAGAGAGCGTAGTCCTCGAACACCGGGGTGTCGATCCGCTCATAGCCATAGAGCCGGCATACCTCGGCAGCGCGTTGCTGCACGTGCGCCCAGTATGCCTGCTCGGCAGGCAGTATGTCGGTAGTCCCCCTGGGTGCCCTGTACACGACTGCTCAGTTGTGCTCCGTCAAAGCCTGGTGGTGCCTATGAGACGGCCTTGAAGCCCCTTTCCAGAGCTTGGAAGTTGAGCTCGAGCCGATCCGGCGGCAGGCTCTCCCGCAGTTCCACCTTGATGTCCTCCACGTCGAGTGGCAGCTGGTGTGTTCCGAGCAGTGCGCCGACCATCACGATATTCAGCGTGATTGGCGCCTGAAGCTCGAGCGCGATGCTGGTTGCGTCGAGGAACCAGGCCTGTTTCGAGAGCCCGGACACGGCCTTCTTCAGCTCCTCCAGGTCGGGGTAGCTGTCCCTGTTGGACGACACGCCGGCCGTGACTACCGGATACGTGTTGCTGATGCACACGGCCCCGGGGTTTCCATACTTCTGCACCATCCGCAACGTCTCGAGTGGCTCAAGGCCGAGCACAAGGTGCGCCTTGCCCTCAGGCATAAGAGGGCCGTACTCCCTGTTCTTGGAAACGCGGACGCTGCTGAAGACGGCGCCGCCACGCTGAGCGGCGCCGAAGGTCTCCCCTATGGTGGCATAGTAGCCCTTCTTCAAGAACGCGCTGCCAAGCATCCCAGAGAGCAGGATATTGCCTTGCCCTCCGACTCCGCAGATGACGAGGTTCAAGGGATCAGCAGAGATGGCCATTATGCTCTTTCCTCCTTCACGATCGCCTTGCTCGGGCACAGGTCGGCGCACAGGCCGCACTCGGCACACAGAGCCTCCTGAATCTTGGCCTTGCCAGATTCCTTGTCGAATGCGACGCCGGGGCAACGGAGTATGCGGTAGCAGAAGCCGCACTTGTCCCCTATGCACTTCTCGGCATCGACCCAGACCTTGTAGGGGCGCGTCCTCTCCTGTCGCATGCGCAGGAGTTCGCACTTGCGCCTCAAGATGAATACCTTGACGCCGCTATCGTCCTTGAGCAACTCCAGCAGCCTGGCGGTTGTTGCCTTCGTATTGAACGGGTCCTCTACCTCAACCCGGCAACCCAGCGTCCGGCAGAGGGCTTCGATGTCCACCTTGGCGGTGACATCCTGCGTGGCGGTCCGGCCGCTGGCGGCATGTGGCTGAAACCCTGTCATTGCCGTGATGGCGTTGTCCAGCACGATGTAGGTCACGTTCGAGTTGTTGTAGACCGCGTTGATGAGGGCCGGTATGGAGCCATGGAAGAACGTTGAATCTCCACAGATACCGATGGCAGGTTGCTCGAACCCGAACTGGGCGAGTTGGCCGAATCCACATGCCTCGGCGAGGCCTCCGCCCATGCAGTGCAGAACGTTGGTCAGCTGCGTGCCGTCCGGGAAAGCGTCCAGCGTATAGCAGCCGATATCGCTCGCGATGACGGCGCTTCTTCCATCCCGCTTGATAGCGTTGCTGATGGCGTAGAAGCTGGCCCTGTGCGGGCAGCCCGGGCACCAGATAAGGCCGCGGCTTATAACCAGCTTGTTCGTGATTTCGTCGAGCTTGCGCTGGTACTCAGGGTCACGTGCCTGATACTCGATGCCGAACAGCTGACAGAGGGCGGCTATGACCTTGTCGGGGCTGTTCTCCCCCACGTAGGGAATATGGCCGGAACTCTTGCCGAGTATCTCGGGCGCTGGCTCCATTCGTGCTTCGGCCACAGCTTCCTTGACGTGAGTCTCAACGTACGGGTCAGATTCCTCGACAACGAGGGTCTTTCCCGCCTTCTTTATGTATGACACCACCAGTCTGGACGGGAACGGCCACAGTGTCCCCAGCTTCAGCACACCGACCCGGCTGCCGAGGCCGAGCTCCTCTATGGCGTCCAGTGAGCAGGGCTCGCCGCTGCCGCTACAGATGATGAGGAGTTCCGGTTTCTGGGGTCCCTTGTACGTGTTGAACGGGGACTCCTCGAAGCGCTCTCGAATCTTCGCCATCTTTTCGAGGAGCGCAGCGCGCTTGGGTGGGGCGATGTACGGGGTGAACATCTTCGACCGGTCGAACGAGGCTTTCCGGCTTGCCTTCTTGTACTCCCCGACCCGCACCTTACCCCGGGAGTGCGCCAGGCGAGTGTAGCCCCTCAAGTAGCCGAAGATGGCGAACTCCTCGGACAACTCGAAGAGGTATTTAGTCATATCAAGAGCATCCTGGAAGCTGGAGGGCTCGAGGAGCGGCGCGTTCGCCATCTGGGCCGTCCAGCGGGTGTCCTCCTCGTCGCCGCTGGCGTGGGATTGCGGATCGTCCGCGACTACTACGACCATCGCGCCCTTCTTGTCGCCGAGTGTGGCCAGATTGATGTGCTGAAGAGTGTCCATGGCCACGTTGAGCCCGGCGTTCTTCATGGAGCTTATCGTGCGCAGGCCTGTGTACGCGGCGGCCAGCGCCGCCTCTGTGGCGACCTTCTCATTGGTCGACCATTCGGCGTGAATGCCGGTTTCCTTGGCGACCGCAGCGAGATTAGTGAGAATCTCGGTGGAGGGTGTGCCGGGGTATGCCGCACAGTACTGGACTCCCGCCTCGAGGGCTCCGCGGGCGATGGCCTCGTTTCCCTGGAGGAGGTGGTACGACCCCGACGCAAGCTTGGCGATATTCGGCATCTTGTCCCCCTATTCGCTAATGTGGCAATTGCTTACAGGATATGCCTGCCTGGCATGTGGACTACTCGAAACGGACCGACACGGAGCCGAGGCGGTCGAACGTCGCCCGGAATGAAGCCCCTGCTTCTACCACGGCCGCCTTCACGAGGCTGCCTGACATCACGAACTCGCCCTTCTTGAGCATGATGTCGAACTCGGCCAGCTTGTTGACGAGCCATGCAACTGACGCCGCCGGGTTGCCGAACACGGCAGCGCCGGCTCCGGTGCTGACAACCTCTCCGTTCTTCTCCAGGACCAGGCCAATGAGCCGCAGGTCGAGGTCCTCGATGGGAGTCAGTTTGCCGCCAAGTATCATCGTGGAAGCCGACGCGTTGTCCGAGATGGAGTCCTTGACAGTTATCTTCCAGTCCTTGTACCTGCTGTCGATGACTTCGAATGCGGGGAGGACGCCCTCCGTCGCATCGAGGACGTTCGCGACGTTGACGCCCGGCCCTTTCAGGTCGCTCTTGAGGAGAAACGCTATCTCGGGCTCGATTCTCGGCAGGATGAGGCTGCTCATCGGCAACGGCGCCCCTTCACGGGCAACCATCTGGTCAACTATCAGGCCGTAGTCCGGCTCTCTAATTCCGAACTGGTCCTGCATGGCCGTGCTCGTGAGGCCGATCTTCTTGCCCACGATGACGGCGCCTGATTTCACCTTCGTTTCAAAGGTTTTCAACTGGATTGCATAGGCGTCCTCGTAGGAGACTTCCTTGAATCTCTCTGTGAGGGCGACAATCGAGACGCAAGACTTCTCTGCCTCGATGAGCTCACCGGAGATTTTCGCTACCTGATCTTTGCTGAGTGGCATCTACCCTCCTTGTTGAGGCATGTTCGCCTCTGAACTATTGTAGCAGAGGAGCTTTCGGCGATATATAGGCGCCAAACGCGCACAGACGCGCTTCATGAGCCCGGGGACGAGAATGAAGTACCTGCGGGGCCACCAGGAACCCCGGGGCCCCGCAGATACGAATCGGGCGCTAGCTCTCGTAGCAGTAGGGGTAGACGTCGCTGTATGCCTCTTTGGGGATGGCGTGGTGAGTCTCGTAGACCTCACCGAGGTGGACAGCAATCGGATAGGAGTGCCCCGTGAGATAGGTATTCTCAAGACCCTTGATGAAGCGGTCGAACTGCTTGATGTTCACTGCGAGCGCGACTTCCATGTCTGTAAAGCCGCCCCAGCGTCGTGAGCCCATGCACGGGAAGGCGGTGATGGAGACTCTCTTGGAGTCGTCCAGGTACGCCTGTGCCGTCGCCGAGGAGCAAATGCCACCAAGGCTCCCGTACGACGTGGTATACGGTCCGCCCGTGTACCAGAGCGAGGCATCCATGATGCGGTTGACCATGCCCGGGTAGACCGCCGCGAACACGACGTCCGGCTCGAACTTGAAGTTCTCAAGCGCCGCAATCGTGGCGCCCTGCATCGTGTGGGCCGGAACACTTGGAAGAGTGTCCATGGTGCTCTTCGCCAGCTCTTTTGTCTCGAAGTGAATCTTCTCCACGTGCTCTCCGCTGAGGATAGTCTCGAGTCTCTCCGTGATGCCCAGCATCCCTGGACCGATGAGGCACGAGAAGTCGTCGGCCTTCACTAGGAATGTTGGACGGACATCTGCCGCAGATGTCCTGGCCATTGTGAGGTACTGGCACCAGGAATGCTTCTTGGCTGGTCGCTCGCCCGCGTCCGGTGGGATTGTCTCACCGTTCTTCCACAGGCGGATGCCGACCGGCAGAGTTGTCAGGCGGAGATGTCGCTCCAGTTGTCGGGCTCGCTCGGTGTTCTTCTGCAGAATGTCGCTCATGTTTGATTCTCCTCCACACATATATATTTTGCTATGCCTTCGGAAGTCCTTGAGACTCCCGAAGGCACGGAGTCCCTCGAAGTCCAGCTTAACGTATGGCGGCCTAGTTGGGGAAGTACTGTACCGTGACGTCGGGGATAACTGCGACCTTCGCCTTGTCCCCGTACGTGGCCTTGAGCGATTCAATCGTCTCCGGCCAACTCCTCGTGAATTTAATCTGATCGTAGGGCGCCACCCAGTCACCGCCGACGTAATCAGGATATGGCTGCATGACGGTAAGCCTCTTGGTGTTCGGCGGGAGTTCGGACTTGGGCGAGAAGTTTCTTCCTCCCAGGTTCTTGCCGAAGCTCCTGCTCCAGTAGTGGTTGATCTGGCCTTCGGGAGTGACAACCACTATCACAAGGTCTCCTCCGCTCGTCTTGAGTAAGGGGGTGGCTATGTTGGGAGCGAGCACCATCTCATTGGCCTTCGCGAAGCAGTTGGCCACGACGATGTCGCAGTCCTCCACCGTGTCAGTGGCGTAGAAATCCCTCGCGACCTTCACTCCTTCCACGTGCTCGTCGACAACATCGCCCACGAACAGGTGGGTAATCTGTCGCTTCAGGTTGAAGATGCAGTCGACTTTGACGTCAAGGCCGGCCATGCGGGCCGCGTCGTTCATATCTCGCTTGAGGATGTTGCCCTCGTACTTGCCAATGCCCGTGGTTTCGCTCGGGCCGAGTCGCGTGTGATTCAGGTCGATGGTGGTGATAGACGCCACGCCGGGCAGGATTATCTTGCTGCCACCGCCGAAGCCGCTCATGGGGTGAGGAACGATGGAGCCGATGCCGATCTTCAGGTCGCACATCATAACTTCAGCGTTGAACTGCATCGGGATGCCCTGCGGACTGGGGCCGACGGACGTGCAATTTTCGTAGGGGTTGTGGTTGTAGACAAGGAAGCGACCCATGACGTCCGCGCCCAGCTTCTTGGTGAAGTCGATGGCGGTCATCGAGCCATGGGCGCCAATGGCGGCCACGAAGCGAACCTGATTGTCCTTGATGCCTGCCGCGGCCAGCTCCTCAAGGACGTAAGGGACCATGTCCGCAGAGGGAGTTCCCCTGGACATGTCGTCGAAGAGGATGACGACCTCTTTCTTGCCTTTCGCCATCTCACGAATGGTCTTGGTGCCTATGGGGTTCGCAAATGCCTTTCTGAAGCCGGCGTCATCGAGAGGAGGGGTCGCTGCACCGCGCATGTTGCAGACGTTCACGTCCCAGGACGCCGGGAAGTCGACCTCCAACTCGGTGTCGCCGTACCACGCCAGTATCGGCAGGGTTACTCTCTTCGTGTCGCTCATTGTTCCTCCTGTGGTGCCACACGTCGCTACGCGAGTGGGCCTACGATGAAGATTCCATTGTAACTCGACTGGTCGAGTATCTCGGCCTTCGTCTGCTTGCCAGAGGCGACCTTCAGAGCCTCCTCATACAGGGTCTCGCCTATCTCGTTGATGTTGTCCTTCCGTGCGAGGTCCACGTAGAAATCGATATTGTCCTTCATCTTCTCATAAGTCGGGCCGTTGGCAGTCACCTTGATAACGGGAACGAAGGGAGAGCCAAGAGGGGTTCCTCGCCCGGTCGAAAAGAAGATGACCGTCGAGCCCGCTGCGGCAAGCGCAGTCAACGACGGGGCGTCGTAGCCCGGACCGTCAACGATAGACAGGCCGACCTTCTTGGGACGCTCTCCGTACTCGTATATCTCCTGGATGGGCTGGCTGCCGCCCTTCGAGATGGCTCCGAGGGACTTCTCTTCGATAGAGGTCAATCCGCCCTCGATATTGCCCTTCGTGGGGTTGGTGCCCCTCATGTCCACGCCCTTCTCGAGGAAACGCTCCTCGTAGCGGCGCACCATGTCCATAATCTGCTTCCCGACCTGCGGGGTCACGGCACGCTGTGCGAGAAGGTGCTCGGCGCCGATGAACTCGGTCGTCTCGCTGAATACGGCGCTGCCGCCCTTCTTGACAAGGATGTCGAAGGCGGAGCCGATTGCAGGATTGGACCCGAGGCCGGATGTCGTATCCGAGCCGCCACACTCCGAACCGAACATCAACCTCGACTCGTCGAACTGTTCCCGCTCCACCGTTGAGGCGTCGCTCACCATCTGGCGGGCGATGCGCACGCCCTTCTCAACGGTGGCAATCGTGCCGCCCACCTGCTGTATCACAAGCTTCTCGACGGGCTTGCCTGATTGCGCGATGCCCTCAGCGATGCCATCGATGTCGATTGGCTCGCAACCCAGGCTGACGAGCACAACGGCCGCGACGTTGGGGTTCAGGCCGAGGTTGGTAAACGTCCGGTTGACGAGCTCGAGGTCATAGGGAGCGAGGGCGCAGCCCTGATGGTGGAGAAAGGGCACCGTGCCCTTGACGTTGTCGCTTATCTGTCGCGCGGTAGCGGCCGCGCATACGACGGTCGGGATCACAGCCACATAGTTTCGAGTGCCGATGGAGCCATCGGGGCGAGGATACCCCAGGAAAGTCACTTCGCTGCTGCCTTGACCACGTCGCCGCGCCCTCGGGTGCTTGCCACATTGTGGACATGCACATGTTCCCCTGTTCTTATGTCCTGTGTGGCCTCGCCGATGACCTCACCATACTTCAGGATTGTCGCGCCAGCCTTGATGTCGACAAGGCTGAACTTGTGGCCGAACTGTATCGGGTTCACAAGCTTCACTGACAACTGCTTCTTGTCTGCCTCCAGCGCAATGCTGTCACCCGCGCTAAGGTCGGCAAGTGCGGTAGCCACATTGTCCTTGCTGTTGAGTACGATGGCTTTTCTCTCCATGAGTCTCCTTTCCTGCAAGCGTTATGTTGCACACAGCCATAGCATTATATCATTTACGTTGGTGCCTGTAGGGCCTGTAATATTCAAAAATCTCTCGCCCGTCCGTGCCTCCAGCTCGCTGAAGAAGCCATACGAGTCGTAGGAGGCAAGGTAATCTCCAGGGTTCAGGCCATTCTGTTCAGCAAGGCGCAGGGTCTCGCCGTTTACTACTGCGCCTGCTGCCGGCGAGGTGCCGTCAATGCCATCGGTCCCCGATGCAAGCACCGCCCATGGCGTACCCGCAATACTGATTGCCGCCAGCAGTGCGTAGTGAAGCATTCGGCCGCCTGTTCCGTGTGCATGCTCGGGGACGGTGACAATCGGCTCTCCACCACATAGCATGAGCGTGGGACGAGAGGAGCCCGCAGCCAGCCCAACTGCGCGACTGTGATGCTGTGCTACGGCTTCCTCGACCGTGCCTGTGACGGGCTCTTGCTCCAGGTGCACGGACGCGGCCAGGTCCCGGTATTTCGAAAGCGAGGGCTCTTTGGAGAGGGAGTCGAGCAGCACGGCGTTGGAGGCGACGACGATATTCTGCGTGCGCGGTGTCAGCCTCTCTCTCCACAGGTCGGCCCTGGAGCCCTCCTCCGGGTCTCCACGCAGTAAGCACGAGCGGGCCGCCTCGGGGATGCGCTCCCAGAGACCATGGCTCTCGAGGACGCGGACGGCGTCACGGTACGTCGTCGGGTCAGGCACGGTAGGCCCTGAAGCGATGCTGGACAGGTCGTCTCCAATGACGTCTGACAGGATAAGAGTCAGGAACTCGGCCTCGGGCGCTGCCATACGGAGCCGACCTCCCTTCACCTGGGACAGATGCTTCCTCACGGTGTTGATCTCCTGGATGGTTGGCCCGCCCGTGACCAGAACTCGATTGGTCGCGCGGAAGTCCTCAAGCGAGATTCCCTCCTGCGGGAGGGAGAGAAGAGATGAGCCGCCGCCGGATATCAGGGCTACTACGAGGTCGTTGGACGAGGCTGCTGAGAGCAGCTTCAGAGCCGCCCTGGCGCCCTGGACGCTGGCTTCGTTGGGGTCGGGGTGGTCGGCGGCGAAGAGCGTGACCTTCGGAATCCTCGCGTCAGCCTGGTCTCTGTAGACGTTGAGGGTGCCGCCTGCGCACTTGGCCCACAGGCGGTCATCCTGCTTGAGCACGTCGGTGACCGCCCTGGCCATCGGGACTCCGGCCTTGCCGGCGCCGACGAGGAAGACGTTTTCAATATCGGCCAGACGATAGATTCTCGCTCCCGCGGCGAGGGCCTGTTCTTGTGGAGCCCAGAGCAGGGCTCTGCGTGTCGCCAGATAGGCGTCTGCAAGCGGTAGAACGACATCCCCGAAGAGGGCGAGGAGCTTCTCCGCTCTGCTGCCTTCCTGCATGCT
>CAZQML010000064.1:0-13293 GCA_964594245.1 uncultured Dehalococcoidales bacterium
GGCATGCAGTCGATGGGCCTCGGGGAAACATTGAGCGCCATCAACAAGCTGGTACTTGCGTATGCGACCAGACCGGAACTGAGGGGCACCCTGAAAAGGTCGCTGATGAAGCCGAGGGACATGATGGACTACGTGGGATACTTCATCTGCGCGGGAAGGAAGCCTGCATAGGCGCGGATCGGGCGAGGGTAGCTGCGGCTATGTGGACCAAGCCCTCCTGCAATCCACCGTGTGCGCTGCACAGTCCGACGGGCGAGGCATGCCTCGTCCCTACATCAAGGACCCTCCATCACGCCGGCGACCGATGACACGCCTCCCTATCCGTAGCGCGCCTGGTCCAGCACCTTCAGGTCATGCCCCGGCAGCACATGGTCGGCAAGTCGGTCCATGCGCCGGAACGACTCATAGTAGTCGCCAAGGTTGATGAAATTGATGCCCGGAATCGGCCGACCGAAACGGTTGCCCTCGAGGTTCTCGTACTGCCCCACATTGTCGCCTGCGATGTAGTACACGCCCTTGGCGGTGTTGGCCACCACACACTGCATCCCCGGGGTGTGGCCCGGCGCGAAGACTATCTTCAACCCGTCCGCCAGGTCGAAGTCCCCGTCGAGCACCTCAAACTTCGTCTTGCTGTAGGACGGCGTCATCCCCGCGGTGGGCGCCTCGTAGGCATTCGCAAAGATGGGAAACGGCGCCGCCGCAAACTGCAGCTCCGTCCTCTGGATGAAGAAGCGGGCGCTAGTAAACAGCTCGTGGTTGTAGCAGTGGTCCCAGTGCAGGTGCGTCGCGACGACGATGTCTATCTCCGCCGGATGGACACCGATGGCCTCGAGGGCGCGCGTCGGGTCTTCCTCCGGCTTGCGGATGAACGGGTAGTGGTACTTCGCGGCCGACTCGGGCTCCGAGCAGCCGGTGTCCACCAGGATGCGCTTGCCACCACCCTCCACGTAGAACATCAACACAGGAACGTTGATCTTCGTGCCGTACCCCTGACCCCAGACCTGCTGCGACTTGTCAATAGTCAGTGTCCCCACGCTGACCGGAGTGATTGTGTAATGCGTGCTACCCATGTGACGCCTCCTTCCTGCCGTAACTACGGTTGTGTTCGATTCTAGCACCACGGAATTCCGCGCGGGTGTGAAACCAGCTTTTGCAACACGCCCCGCGCGGCGCGCAAACAGCTACGAGTAACGACTTCGACGGAGACTCCACACGCTGCGGCCACCAGCAAGCCGCTGCATCAAGACACCGCCGCCGGAAGTCATCCCCTGGTTCTATTCCTCAAGCAACATGGCCGCGGCTATCCGCGCAGCGACCTCAGGTGGCAGCCGGCACTTCTCCACCCCACCATCCGCGGCGAACTGTTTCCTGTCCTCAAGGTCCAGGGGGTCGTAATCTCTTCCCATTATCTGTCGGCGGATTACACTGCACAGGATGCTGCCGAATTCGGCCCTGAATGCCTCGCAGTAGCCATTCACCTTGACGCGTGTCTCATGCCATTCCTGACCGGCTTCAGGAGTGCTCCACTCAGGGTCGCTCAAATGGTCGCGTCCGTACGCCAGACCGAGCGCCATGACTCCACCAAGAAGTGCGCCACAGGTTTCTCTGCTGGATGCAACACCGGGCATGAAACTGGCGGCTTTCAGGACTTCTGCGCCGCCTTCAAGGCCGAACTCCTCGCAGAGTGCCGCCAGAGTACCCTGGGCGCAGTTGCGCGATTCCACTTCGTAGTCGCCTGCCTTGGTGGAGGCTCTCTGGATCCTCTCCTGTTTGGTGTCTTCTGAACTCACGAACGAACACCTCCCTCTCTCCGTGAAGCCCTTGGCTGGACGCGACATCGGCCCAACGGGCTCAGCCATTGTACACGCCCACGTCAGGCCCGGCATTGTCGAGACGATGAGATACTCACGACAGGGGGACAGCGCCTGTGCCCACGCCGGCTACCCCGATGCCTGGCTCGAACACACGGACGCGGCTGCTTCGGCGGCCCGCGACACGTGGCCCGGGGTTACGAAGGCTTCCTGCCACCGGCCACGATGATGTCATCCGTTACGATGCGGGCGTTCTTCCGCTCGAAATGGGCGCGGGCACGCTCGGATTCCTTCACTCCGGACCCCTGCGCCGACAGCTCCGTTCGTGGACTTGCGCGAGGCTCCGGTGGTTGTGATACATTATGCCGTCTATGGAAGACGAACCTCCCGTACGGTTAGCCCCGCTGGAAGACTCCCACATCGCGCGGTACCTGTCGCTTTCCGCCGACCCCGTGCTCATCGACACGATGGGCTGGAAGCCTTTCGACCCGGACGAGCGTGAGCGATTCCTGCGCTACGTTGAGAACATCACATTACCCTACCTGATGGGTGGCCGGACCGTCGCCATGAGCATCATCAGCACACCGGACAACACACCTATCGGCTATCTATCCCTCAAGGGAGTGAGGGAGGGCGGCACCGGCTCCGAGATTGGCGTCGCCATCATGGACGAGGACTACCGCGGCCGTGGGCTCGGCACAATGGCGCTCCGACAGGCCGCCGAGTACGCCTTTGACGAAATGGAACTGTCCGTGCTCGTGCTCACCGTCTTTCCCGACAACGGGCCCGCCATCCGCTCATACGGAAAGGTCGGCTTCAAGAAGACCGAGCTGCTCAAGGAGTCCTGGCTCATGCCAGACGGCGACTACGCCGACATGTGGGTCATGGAGCTCTCACGCGACGACTTCGCCGACGCGAAGGAACAGGCCGGTTCTTCGGCCAACAGCATCTAGACCCGCGCAACCACATATCACGTATCGCCCACCGACGTGCACGCTGTCATTCACGCCGCGGTAACCCTACCGCCTTGCAGCCCATCGCCCGCGAGACCGCACAGGGGTAGGACTTGTACGGCTCGTAGAAGGCCTTGGGCATGGTGTCCATGTCCTTGCCCTCACATGGCCGTCGTGTCACACAATGGTGCACTAGAAGTACGCGATGAGTCCCATGATACCGATAATAATCAAATACGCGGCCACCACGTAGTTGAGCAAGCGGGGCACGATCAGAATGAGGATTCCGGCCACAAGTGCAATCACTGGCTCCAGCGAGATACCAGATCCGATGAGTCCCATCACGCCCACCACAATCAGGTAGATTGCCACAACGAAGTTGAGCAAGCCCGGCGCGACCAGTATGAGAAACCCCGCTACCAGTGCAAGCACTGCCGCCACAGAAAGACCAGACGCGATGAGTCCCAGCACGCCGACTACAATCAGGTAGATCGCCACGACATAGTTCATCAGGCGTGGCTTGACAAGTATGAGGATTCCGGCCACCAACGCGAGTATTGACATCAACAGACCAGAAGCAATAGGCATAACCACACCTCCTGTACCCTTTTGCCGACAGGGTCGCACAAAAGAATCGATAAGTCCAGCTGATTACGGCCCTGTCTCACGACGCCAGCCGGGCAGCCTACTGCGGGTAGACCTTGTACGGCTCATAGAAGGCCTTCGGAATGAACTCCATGTCCTTGCCCTTCCACGTGTCAGCCGTGTCTTTCGCCGCCTCCGCACGGGCATCGCTCACGAGCCACTGTCGGAACGTCTCCTCATCACGGAACTCGACAACGGCGACGTACTTGGACAGGTCGGACGGGACCGCATCGGTGAGTCTGTAGCGCGCGATGGACAGAAAATGTCCCTCCCTGGCTACCAGCGGAACGTGTACGTCGTCGTACCACCTGTTGAACTCGTCCTCGAGTTCGGCGGGAAAGCGCATGAACACTATCCACAGGTAAGGTCTGCCTTCCATGAAACCTCCTCGGGCCCACACCCCAGTATCTGTCCGGCCGGTTGGACGCCGGGATCGCCGGCAACGGCACACGCGACTGCGGGCACTGATGCTTCCTGCGCTCAGCCAACGGTATCCGAGAGCCGCAGAATTCAATCGCCGAAGTGATTGGTCGGCTCATAGAACGCCCTGGCGACCCAGACGACATCTTTGCCGCCCATCACTTCAGCCATGTCCTTGCGCGCAGCCGCGAGTACATCGCTCGCCAGCCACTTCTCGAAAGCCGCGCGGTCTTCGAACTCGCACATGGTCGTGAAATTGGGGAAGTCGGACTCAACCGCATCCGTCAGCGTATATCGGGTTGCGGCCTTGAGCATGCCGCCCTTCATGACAAGCGGCATATGCACCTCGTTGTACCACTTGTTGAACTCGTCCTCGAGTTCGGGGGCACACCGAATCTGCACCTGGTAGAGGAACCTCGGCTTGGACATTAAACCTCCTGAATCGCCTGAAAGAACCCGTCAGCCGGGCATCAGGCACAAGCTGCGCAAGTCTAGCACGGGCTCGCGTCGATGTCGCAAGGGGTTTGCTTGACAACATGACTTGCACGCTCTACATTGCCGCGACATAGACCGCCAGGGACCCCGGTGTCACGCGCCTCGCAAAGGGATGTGGATGAGAAATCAGCGGTTCAGGCGAGCCTTGCCCCTTCTATTCGTTTGTGTCCTCTTGCTGTCAGCCCTGCCCGGCTGTACTCAGTCGGATGACGCCACCGAGGTCCTCGAACAGGTCTACCTGCTCAACGAACTCAGCTTCGAGTTTGAGGAACTCATCGGACAGAAGGTCTGGTGCCTTGGTGTCTACGGCGACACACGATTCAGCGACCTCGGAATCGGCTTTCTCGTAACGGACTATGACATGCTCATGGTGGATGAGGTCCTCGAAGAGCACTCGCACGCGATACTGGATGGCGACCTTCCTCCTGCAGGAAACGACGGAGACGAACTGCTGGTATTCGGCGAGGTGAGTGAGTTCGGTGAGGCATACGACGTCTTCGTCGCCGAGCCAACTCCTCTCATCACCGTCGAGAAGCACATCGTGCTCACTGAAGACGCCCGCAATGACAGCTGGGAGGACAGCCTTGCCACAGCCCTCGCGGGCGAGGTGGCAGCACTGCTTGCGCCAGAGGTACGCGTAGCCGCTGCCGATGCGCCCGAGGGAACCAAGCCGTCCGATTGCGACCGCGCGCTCATCCTGAGCGGCGGTGTTGACCGAAAGAACAATCATGATCGCTACGCGGACAACATCAAGCTCAAGTATGCGAAGATGAAGGAACTGGGCTTCCCAGTCGGTCATATCGACGTCCTCTACAACGACGGCGGCAACATCGGCGCCGGCGACAGCGCCATCCCGACGCAGAAGTGCACCAAGGAGAACGTCAAGGAGGCGCTGGAGAAGTACGGCAAGGAGATGAAGGGCAGTTGCACCCTGACCATCTTCGTGACCGACCACGGTACGGGCTACAACGCAGCCCAGGGATACCACGGCGCTCGACCGGCTTTCGAGGGCTCTGACGAGTACGACGAAGGCCTCACCTACCCGGAGAACACCTTCAAGGTCGATGCCCACAAGAAGGTCTATAAGCTTAACGAGTGGACGCACATCCCCAGCGGCATGGTATGGAAAGTAACCATCGACAAAGCCACAAACCGGCTCAAGCTCTACAAGAAAGTGGGCGCCGACTGGGTCTACAAGGGGCAGGACGCGAACGGGGATGGCAAGATCACCGAGGCGGAGACGAACCAGGACATCAACGGCGACGGACACAAAGGCAACCTGGGGTGGACGGTGGCAGGACTCGGGCCGTGGAAACACCGGGACAACACCTGGGACACGGACCACGATGGCACAAAGGACGTCCGGCTCCACTGGGACGCAACCGCCAACAAGTACGTCTTCCAGCGATTCGTTGACCCCGACTGGAAGACGATGGGAGAGGACACCAACGGCGATCTCATCATCGATGGTACCGACGGCGGAGTCGACTGGAACCTCGACGGTGACAAGAACGACAAGGTCGGCTTCCACGAGGGCATCAACCTCTGGGGCAGCGGCACTGACTCCGTCCTGTGGGACGATGAACTCGCCGGCCTGCTGAAAGAGCTGGACGACAAGGGCATCCACATCGTCGTCGAGATGGTGCAGTGCTTCGGGGGAGGGTTCATCAAGAACCTCGAAGGCATCGTTGAGAAGATTGTGACGGGCTCCAGCGAGGACACCAAACACTTCAATCGGAAAGACGCCGCCGGGAAGGTCTACGCGGCCGATGAGAAGGCATTCATCGAGAACCTCCACGGAATCGACGTTGAGAGCTGGGACTACGCCTTCGACAAGGCGAAGGAGGCCGACGAGGCAGCATGGACCGCGGGCGGCAGCAATCCGAAGTCGAAGAACAAGCACGAGAAGTGGGAGTACCCGGTCATACCGACCGACTCAGGAGTCTCCTGGGTCGACGGGAACTACGAACTTGTGCTCAGACTGCCCGAAGACCTGGAAGGCAAGGTGCACGACTTCGAGATCATCTTCGGTCTGCAGAAACCCCGGTGGAGCAGCGGCGCCCTGGAGGATGCGCCCCTGAACTACGGCTGGGAGCGGATACCGGGCGGAATCAGGGTCAAGAGCACAGACCCCTTCCCGCTCACCCCACAGCTCTTCAAGCTGAGTGGAACAGGCGGAAACCAGGCCCTCAAGATACAGCTCACCGACCGGGAGCACAAGCCAATCGGCTACACCTTCCCCAATCCGATGGAGCCGATTCCGCATACGCCGGAGGAGGCGGTTGAAGCGGAGCTTCAACCGGACGTGGACGTCGGCTGGGTCGAGGGATTCTGCGAGGGCACACTGACGGTCGACTTTGCAGGTATCGACCTTTCCGGCGGCGATGCCCCGCTGGCACGCGTGGTGCTCAAGGCCAACGGCATCGTCTGGCGAGACTCCGGCCTCCTGCCCGCGGGTGCCACCCGCTACGACGACTCCATCACGAAACCCGTTCTCTGCGGCCAGGTGTTCACGCTCGAAGTCGAGGTCACCAACGTCTTCGGCCAGGTATCTACAAGGACGCAGCAGGTGGTCATACCCACGCCGTCCAAGCAGCAAGAATGGACGCCGCCTCCCGTCATTCCACCGGTCACGCCACCACCAACCGACCTGCCCACGCAGACAATCCTGCAGGCTGCGGTCGCAGTGAGCGGCAAGAGCGTCCAGAGCGGTGAGGCCTGCACCAGCACCATCACCATCTCCTATGACGGGACCGACCTCACCGGCGGTGACTACCCCGTCACGCGCGTCGTGCTCACAGTCAACGGCTCGGTCTGGAAGGATTCGGGCGCCATCAGCCAGATTCAGTACCACCACGTGGAGTCGAGGTCTGCCGCGTGCGGACAGACGTTCAACATCTCCGTAGCGGTGACTAATTCCCTCGGCAGGACGGCGGCCGCATCGGGCTCCTACACCACGCCGGTGCCATAGGGCACCTCGCAGACTCACCGGAGAAGGAGTTTCCGCCTCCAGGCAGGAGGAACCCTCCAGTCACTCTAGTCCACGCCCCGAACCCACGAGAAGAACAGCCTGCGCATCTGTGTGCGGTGAGCCTCGACAACGCCGTCGGCCACGGCAGCCGTGCCGAAGAGCCGGCAGAATAGAGAGTAGTCCTGAAAGCCTGCGTCCGTCCCCGCAAAGGAATGCACGACCATCACCGCAGTCGGAGCCTCGAATCTCTCCGCAACGACAAGTGCGCCGGCTGCCTGAAGGAACAGGCGGTAGCGCGCCGATTGTATCTCCCCGATGTCTGCGCCGAGGACTTCACACAGGCGAGACAGCAACCTCATCTTCGTCTTGGCACCCTCAACGAGCCATTCACATACCATGGGGCCGAACGCCCCCGTGTCAGTCCCCTCCACTGTCACAGACACCAGGCCGCGCCTGCCCTTCGCGAGCACGAAGAGGTCGCTAGTGGACGGGCCGTCATCATCCAGCAGCGGCAACTCGTAGTCAGGAAAGGCCGCCAGCATCTCCAGCCCCTGTAGAGCGTCCTCGCCCGAGCCGTCCAGGACTCGTTGCACTGCGGTCGGGAATCCACCTGCCCCCTGCCAAACACGAGCAAGCGAGCCTGAAGGAGAACCGTCCGCCCGCTCTGCACTCTTTCCAGGGTGCATCCAGTCTTCAGGAGCCCGGGAGGGTACAAAGAATCGGTCCATCCTGTTCATCTCCTCTCAGCAGTGTCTCAGATTCGATTGCGCCTGCCGCTACCTGCCGCGGCACATGCCGTCGGAGTATGCCGCATGCGGGGGCGCGAGCCCGCTCAGACCCACTCCTTCGCGAAGGAGGTGTACTTGCCCCAGCGGGCGAGGTAGAAGCGGTGCTTGCGCGCCGTATTGATGTGCGGAAAGGGAATCAACACGCGACCGAGAACGTTATCCTCCGGCTCGACGACGCCGAGCTCGCCCATGCGCCCGCGCTCCCACTCGGGAGTGTAGCCCCAGTAATCGCGCACCTGCGGTCTGACGCCGGGATTGAGGAGCGCGGAGAGCACCGGCTGCCCGAGCGTGAGCACCGACACGCCGGGGAACTCCGCCAGCTCCTCTTGCAGCAGCGGAAGCCAGTGAGGTACGGAGAGTGCGATAAGGTCGACATCCCTGAGCTGGGCTGGAGGCACCCTGAAGAAGCCCTTCACGAGGTTCGTCACGTACGCGTTTTCCTCCATCACCAGTCCCAGCGCGGCGCAGAGAAAGGAGAGGTAGGTCCGCAGCGGACCCTCCCTGCTCCTCACATCCAGCACCGTCTTGACATCACGCCTGCGTCGATGACTCGACACCGTCGGGTCCTGGCCGAGTATCATCAGCCGGATGTGGCCGCCGCCACGCACGGGAGCGGGTATCGGAAGGTCCGGCTCTACGTCGAGGTAGTTGCCGAGTACCGGGTCGTTCGCCAGCTCCTTCGCAATCGATTTGGCGCGTTCGCGCACGTCCACTTCAACCTCCTGGGATTAGCTCAGACGATTCTACCACGAAGACCCGCGCACTCATTCAAAGATGCCGCGGTCTCCACCTCGGCCTACGAGCTACCGAAAGAGATGACGCTGACCGTGACCGCCTTACAGGCCGGTTTCCTAAACGCGTGGGTGGATTTCAACGGCGCTGGCGACCGGGCCGATGCACAAGAGCAGATGTTCGACTCCGGGCCTCTGGCGGAACGCGCGGACAGCCTCTCCGTCAGCGTGCCAGAAGGCACCTTTGTCGAGGGTTCCACGTTCGCCCGCTTCGGCTTCAGCTCCGCGGGAACTCTCTTCCGCGACGGCCTTCCCGACGAAGGCGAGGTCGAGGACTACCGTGTGGCAGTCCTCAGGCTCGTTTTAGGGAATGCGACGCGCGACAACGTCCCGAACGTCATTAACGTCACGTTCATCGCTCCGTACACGGTCGGCCTTCGTGAGCTTGATGCCAACCAACTTGTTTGCGCCGACACAAACGACGACGGCAAGGTGAACATCATCGGCGCCATGCACGTTGCGCGCAGTACACGGTGGACCCGACAGGGTCCGGCGGTGTGCTCTACAAGCCTCTCTGGGAGGCGGCATCCGACCCACTCACGGACCCGCCGACATAGCGGCGTACAGTAATAGCCCGGGCAAGTGGCCCCGGCGCGCCACCAGGTGTGCTGCTGCAGAAGAAAGTGGGGCGCGGGAGCCACTGTTGGCTCCCGCGCCCCTGCGCAGTCAATCATGGTCCGGGTCAGGCCGCCAGGTCCGGAGCATAGGTGACTGTGAGTATCGCCTTGTCCCACTCCATGAAGTCGTCCTTCGTGTCGAAGTTCGTCGCCCTCTGGAAGGCAATCATGAACTGCATCCGGTCGCTGGCCGCGATGTTCTGTCCGATACGCTGGACGAACTTCGTGACATCGAACTCAGTCGGCGATTCGAAGAGAGCGGACTTGGTCAACTCCTCCACCGGCTCCGTGTCATAGTCGGGAAGCTCGCCCGGATCGTAGCGGACCACGTACACGTGGATGCCGTTCAGCCCGGTCGGCATATGAAACGGGTCCCCTATCGTCTGCTGATGCGTGAACTGAATTGTCGCCTCGCCAATATCGCTGTTGCGCAGCTCGTAGAGGTCGAAGCTGAAGAAGGCACGGAACGTCTCGTTGTCTTCGTCGTCCCCCGCCCGGGTGAAGCTCGTGTCGTCGCCGCCATCCCTGATGGCGGTGCCCGTCTCCTTCGCGACCGGGGTAAACACCTTGGTGGTGTAACCGATATTCACTTCCACGTCGACGCCTTCAACATCGTAGCCGCCCCGGCCGTCCTCAACGGTCAGCGATATGAAGTAGTTGGTCTTCTCGCCCGGCCTGACGTTTGGCGCAATCCAGGTGACATTGCCACCCACGCCGGTTATCGTGCCACCTTCGACATACCACTTGAACGTGAGAGGGTCGCCGTCCGCATCCTCCGCGGAACTGCTCAGGATTACCTTGCCGTTAGAGCCAATCAAGGCAGGTTCCGCAGTGACACCAAGTATGACCGGGCTCTCGTTGTCAATGACGGTGAAGGTCTGAGGAACCGCGGCCGTGCCTCCCTGGCCATCGGTTACAGTCGCGGTGACCGTGAAGCTGCCGGTCATCTCCGGCGCTCGCCACGAGCACCGAAAACCCTCGACAATGTCGAAGCTGCCGCCATTGGCAGTCCACTTGTACTCGATGTCGTCTCCATCCGGGTCCGAGGCCATGCAGCTCATGCGCACGACGCCGTTCTTCGACACGTTCGCGCTCGCCGGGTCGAGCGCGATTGTCGACACCTCGGGTGGCCGGTTGCCGGTCGACTCGGCTTCCTCGGATTCTTCCGGCTGGTCCTCCGCTTCGGTCGTCTCCCAGGCCCCACCACCTTCCGTGTCGGTGTCACCGCCGGAGCAGCCAAGTGGAACAACCAGCAGAACCGCCAGCAGAACCGCCAGCAGCATCGCCAGTATCACCCTACCCATGGTTCACCTCCCTGATTCCGATGTCTCCTAGTCGCATTTCGATTATGCCTGCTGCGCGCCATTGGCGCAAGCAGGTCGGCGGCCCCGTCGGCTGCGCCCTATTGACATCAGCGGCCGCCAGAGACAAAATTGCCCGGGACTGCCATCAAGGTATTTCCGGAAGGACGCCCGGCTACAGACTCGCCTCGGTCCCGCTCTCGCCGCCGGCACGCGGCGGTGGCAGACCAGAATGCGCAGGCACCGGCTAGTTCAACCGCGCATAGGCTTTTGAGGAGGAAACAATGGGCAGAAACCTCGTGACAGGTGGCCTCGGCTACGTGGGCCGAAGCCTTGCCAGACATCTGTTGGAGAGAGGTGAAGAGGTGGTCCTCTTCGACGTCGCCTCCGCGTCTGGCCCTCCTGAGGACATTCGCGATTCCGTCCGTGTCGTGCGAGGCGACCTCGGCCACGTCGCCGAGGTGCTGGAGGTAGTCCGCACGCAGAAGGTGGACTGCATCTACCACCTGGGAGCCCTGATAAGCATGCCCGCCGAGGCGAACCCCTGGGCTGCGTACGACGCGAACGCCAACGGCACGTACCACGTCCTGGAGGCCGCGCGGATATTCGGTGTCGGGCCGGTAATCTTCCTCTCAGGCATCGCCACCTATGGCCCGGGGGCGCCGGAGACCGTGAACGAGGACGTCTTCCAGTCCAACCCCTCGCAGATCTACGCGGCCACCAAGATATTCGGCGAGCGACTCGGCGAGTACTACCATCACAAGTTCGGCATCGAGTTTCGCTGCGCGAGCCTGCCGGCCATCTGCGGGCCCGGGCGCCGCGAAGGCCTCGCTGCCTATCCAAGCCTGATGGTGCACGAGCCCGTCCGAGGTAGACTCTGCCGTCTTCCGGTAGAAGACAGCGCCCAGCTGCCTTTCATCTACATCAGGGACGTGACACGCTGCCTCTCCATGTTAAGGGACACTGAGTCCTCGAAGCTGCAACGCCGCGTGTACAGCATCAACGGCTTCTCCCTGACTGCGGGAGAGATGGCGGAGGCGGTCAGGAGGCTCGTGCCGGGGGCACAAATCGAGTTGCTCGCAGACGAAAGGATTGCGGGGCTGGTCCGCAGCATGCCGAAGTACGTCGACGACTCACGAGCCAGGAATGACTGGGGCTGGCGCGCGGAGTACGACTGGGATAGCTCGGTGCGCGACTTCATTGCCACACTGGAGGCCCGTCCGGACCTCTATCCATAGTCCGGGCAGGCTTACAATTAGAAAGGGGGAACATCGAATGCTTGACCAGAAGAAACTGAGGCTCGTGACGCTGAGCGAGAACACCGCCAAGTGGCTCTGGGTGCTGGGAGAATGGGGCTGGAGCATGCTCATCGAGGCTGATGGATTCAACCTGCTCTTCGATACCGGGTTGCGCGTCTCCGCCACCTACAACGCTGCAGCGATGGGCGTGGACCTGGCGAAAGTTGACCGTGTCGCGCTCAGCCACGGACACGTCGACCACACGGGCGGCCTTCGTGACGTCCTGGAGCTCATGCGAAGGACGGTAGGCCACTCGAACTTCCTGGCGCCAAACCCACGCGAGATAGAGATTATCGCCCACCCGGAGGTCTGGGGCCCGAAGTACATCAAGCACGGCGACCCTGCGTACAGCTACCGCGGGATGCCGTTCGTCAAAGCAGAGCTGGAAGAGCGGCAGGGAGCCCGTTTCATGGAGAGCCGCGAGCCGGTCTGGCTGACAGACGATATCGTCTGGAGCGGCGAGGTCCCTATGCTCAACGACTACGAGACCATAGCCCCCATCTGTTTTCTCAAGGTAGGAGAGGGCAAGTACTCGGATGGCGACGCCACTTTCATCCCTGACCCGCTGAACGACGACGCGGCTCTATACCTGAAGACAGAGCTGGGGCTCATCGTCATCCTTGGCTGCGCTCACCGGGGCATGATGAACACGATTCACCATGCACAGCAACTCACAGGCATGGAGAAGGTCCACATGGTCGTCGGCGGAACGCACCTGGTCAGCGCCTCCGACTACCAGATGGAGAGCACTATCGCGGAGCTGAAGCGACTCGGAGTGGAGAAGGTGGGCGTTTCACACTGCACCGGCCTCGCCTCCGCCGCGAAGGTGGCCGCAGCCCTCGGCGACAAGGTCTTCTTCCACAACAATGCCGGCCACGTCATCCAGTTTGCGTGAGGCTTCCCCCGGCACAAGAACGGCCACGCCCCGCACGGGCCCATCACACCCGTGCGTGGGCCCGGCGTCACGATGGCGCCGAAGCAGACAACCCTAGTGCCGTAGCACTGCTGCAGAATCGGCCCAGAGCTTCTCGCGCGTCTGCTCCATCGTCGCAAGAACCAGTGCCTCGTCGGCGCCGCAGGCCTCGCAAAGCTCGTGGATTATGTCGCGGTCGCTCGGCGGACAGCAGGGCACATGACCTGCTCCATCCGACATGCCTTGCGCACACGCTCCTACGGCAACCGCCTTGCCACAGATATCGATAG
>CAZQML010000065.1:0-13491 GCA_964594245.1 uncultured Dehalococcoidales bacterium
TGATGATTCTCGGCCGGCCTCGCGGCCAGAGACGCGCACGTACGGGCCCCGACCACACGCCACACCATCACCGGATAGAGACGGGCGGCGTCTCGATGACTCAAGGTTTCCACGTCGACCGGCACCGCGGTTCGAGGGCGCACGACGAGATACCGAACCGTCGCCCGGCAGAGACAGGAGGCCTTTCGATGACTCACGGCCACCACGTCGACCGGCGCCAAGGTTCGAGGGCGCGCGACGAGATACCGAACCGTCACCGGACAGAGACAGGCGGCCTTTCGATGACTCACGGCCGCCACGTCGACCGGCACCGCGGTTCCAGGGCGCACGACGCGACGGCAAACCCACACTGGGTAGAGACAGGAGGCACTTCGACGATTCACCACCACGCCCACGACGAGATGACCGGGCCGGAGAATTGCGACCACGGAGGTCGCCGGTAGAGGGAAGGGTCAACCAACCCGATGGTGCTTCACGACCGCGGCGCCCACAGGAACGGCGAACTCCCGGGACACGACCGGGCACTTCACCAGCAACAGAAAGAAGACGTCCCTCGGCGCGTCGCTGAGGGCCTCGTAGTTGCCCTGTCCCTTGGCGACAACCATGTCGGCTGAGAGAAACAGGCTTCGCACCGCATCCGAGCACTCCGCAAGGACCAGGCCGGGCGCACCCGACCCGCTGTCCACGATCACCGCAACACGGTCGATTCCAGCCGTGCGCGCGTCCTCGATGGTCACGTCGTTGATGGCAGGCCGTCCCCGCACCACATAGGTGAATCGACACGCATGTACCTTCCGCATCTCCTCGATGAGCATGCGGTCGAAGACAATCTCACCCGCGTTATCTCCGACAAATACGACGTGGGATGCCTGTCCCAGACAGCGCGCGAACGATGCGTAGTCGTCGACAACCAGTTCCTCTGATAGCATCGCCTTCGCGAGCGCAGCAACATCACCATAATCAGCAACCACGCCCAGGTCCATGGAATTGCCTGATATCGCCAGCTTGACTGCCGTCAGCATCGCGTCATCCGCCGTCCGAAGCATGTCTTTGAATCCCGCTTCCAGCTCCAGCACGAGCGAATTCGCCCGCTTCTTGTCCTCAAGATAGGGGTCGTCGTTGCCGGTCACAGCTCCGATGATGCCGTAGACACGTTCAGCAAACTCGGGAGGGCTTGTGTCAGTCGACAGGCCATCAAGCAGATGGCCCACGTCTCGCATGACGAGCCACTGGAGCGACTCGTCGTCGGTCGCACGGCGCACTGTGGCCAGTGCCTGGCGCACGAAACAGGGCACGCACTCAACGTCGATCTTCAAGCTATGACCTCGCGTCGTTTACGAAGCAAACTCAATGGCTGGGCCTGCACTGAATCAGGCAGCTTCGGGCATCTTGTCACCCATTCTCCGCCCTCTGGTTTTCAATACCAGGAGCACCGTGCAGAGAGTCGCAAGCGCACCTATGGCGGCACATATGAGGAAGACCGTCTCCACGCCATGTTGCTCCGCGGCGTATCCGAGCGGGCCGGCCGAGAAAGAGCCCACGCCGAAGGCACAGAAGAAGTACACGCCGTACACGCGGCCGCGCCACAGGTCAGGACTGTAGTCCGCAACCAGCGCATTGAACACCGGTTGACTCATGAAATGGAAGAAAGCGAAGAGGGCCGCCGAACCAAGCAGCAGCAGGCCTCCAAAGCCCCAGACGGCTGCCAGAGCAGGCACCGATATGGCAGTGGCCAGAAGCGCGAGCTTCTCACGGCTGCGCCGGTCCGAGAGGTAGCCTCCAAGGAACTGGCCGGCAACGCCGAACAGAAGTGCAACAGTGGTGAAAGAGCCTGCGAGCATCACGCTGTCTATGCCCGCCGCACCAAGATGCACGTTCTCACTTAGATGAGTGGGCAGAAACGTCACTACGCCCCGATAGATGAGTCCGTTGAGAACGCTGATTACAAGCACAAGGACAAGAGGCGCCATGTAGGGCCGAAGCGCCTTGAAGTCCGTATGGCGCTCGGCGCCGCCTGCGGCGGGCGCGCTGCGAGCGGGAGCGCGAAGTCGCAGGAACAGGAGCCCAAGTATCACACATGGGACCGCGAACACCGCGTAGGCAATCCTCCAGCTTGAGAACGATGCAATCGCGCCGACGATTATTGGACCGAGAGCGAGTCCGAGATTGCCACCCGTTCCAAGGTAGGCGAAGCCGAGGCCGATATTTGCAGCAATCCTGGAGATGAACGCAGCCGCCACAGGATGAAAGATGCCCAGCATGATACCCAGGACGCAGAGTCCCACACCGAGAGAAACAGTGCCCTGCGCCAGGCTGATGTTGACAGCGGCCAGCCCCATCCCTATAGAACAGATGGCCAACAACCGGGTCTCGCTTATCCTGTCTGCAAGCACTCCGACCGGCAACGCTGTGAGACCGTAGGCGAGGCCGAAGACATTCGCGAGGACACCGAGGACAAGCAGTGTCATACCCAGGTCCTGGGCGATGGCGACAAGCATGACGCCATAGGCAAGCTCGAGGACATGCAGCAAGGCATGGCACGTGGAGGCGTAGACTATGCCTCTTCGTTCGCCATCGCTCATTGCCATCGTTCAGACATCCTTGACCGGTCTCATGTCCATGCGACGCCGGCTTCTCTCGCGCCCTCCGGCCAGCCGCAACTGACGGAGTCTATCACAGTCCCCCTCGTCCGGCTTGCAGCGGCAAGGGCTGCCCGCACGTGCGCGAATGGGCCGCGGCAGCGAAGACAGAGCTGACCTACCATCGCGTAAAACGGAGCGCGCACTCAACGGCAGCTCAGTGTGCGCTGCGTCACAGAAGAGGAGAAAGGGGCGGGGCGATTTCGCCGGTGCTTCGCAGACTCAAGCGACTCCGGTCGTCCGCAGGCGGGCGGCACGTTTTCCGGCCCAGACCACCAGTGGTGCCGAAAACACCGTTGCGAGCAACGCCAGGACGCCACATACCAGGAACACCGTATCGAGACCGCGCGTCTCGGCCACATATCCCAGCCCGGTTGCCGCGAATGACCCACCGGCCAGGGCGCCGAAGAAGTACACTCCGAACATCCGCCCGCGCCACAGGACGGGAGTGTAGTCGGCAATCAGTGCATTGAACACCGGTTGCATCATGAAGTGGAAGAACGCGAAGAAGGCTGCTGACCCCAGGAGAAGTGCGCCCCCGAAGCCCCACACAGCCGCCAGGGCAGGAACCGTCACAGCCGTACAAAGCAACACAATCCATTCACGGCTGCGCCGGTCACAAAGATAGCCTCCCAGAAACTGGCCTGCCACGCCGAACAGGAGTGCAAACGTGGTGAAAGAGCCTGCGAGCATCACGCTGTCAATGCCCGCCGCACCAAGATGCACGTTCTCGCTGAGATACGTGGGGAGAAAGGTCACTACGCCCCGATAGATGAGTCCGTTGAGCACGCCCAGCAGCACTACCACGACTAGAGGCGCCAGGAAGGGACGCAGCGAGTACGGCGCCGCAGCCAGGTGACCGGGAGCTTCGCCGGACACGGCTCTACTGCTATCCGGAAAGCGCAGAAACAACAGCCCCAACACCACGCACGGCACTGCTATCACCGCATAGGCAACCCTCCAACTCAGCCCCGATGCGATTATGCCCACGATAATGGGGCCAAGGGCAATACCGAGATTGCCACCCGTGCCGATGTAGGCGAAGCCCAGGCCCAGGCTCGTCGAAATCCGCGAAACAAAGGCATTGGCCACGGGATGGAACACGCCCATTGCGACGCCCAGCAGGCAGAAGCCGACTCCGAGGGCAACAGTGCCCTGCGCCATGCTGATGACAACCGCAGCAACACCCATGCCGATGGAGCACAGGCCCAGCAACCGCGTACCGCTGCTGCGGTCGGCGAGTACGCCAACCGGCAAGGCCGTGATGCCATAGGCGAGCCCGAAGACGTTCGCAATAACACCGAGTGCGAGCAGAGTAACGCCGATGTCCTCGGCAATGGCGATGAGGACGACGCCATAGGCCAGCTCGAGAACGTGTACGAGCGCATGACAGGTCGAGGCATAGACTATGCCCTTTCGCTCGCCGGGTCTCATTGCCATGGTTCAGTCATCCTTGACAGGTCTCCCACTCCTGCGGCGCCGGCTTGTGACCACAAAGGAAACGCGCAACTTGCGGAGTCTATCACAGAGGAGAGCGCCGGAAACACGCTACATCACTTTCGCGCCCGCTCCACGGACGGACGGCCCGAGTAAGCGCATCCTGCGGCGGCAGGCTGGCCCCGTAGAACTGTCACGGAAAGCGCATCTACGTCACACGTGCGGGGCGTAGTCAAGTGGAAGTGCAATCTGCGGGCAGAAAAAGCGGTCACACCGCGGAATAGTCTCGGAGCCAGCGGTCGGAGTCGAACCGACGACCAGCGGTTTACGAAACCGCTGCTCTACCTCTGAGCTACGCTGGCGTGCCACTAAGTATAGCTGAAGCACGAGTGCGGCTTCAACGCGCGGCTGCGCAGCAGTGCCGACCGAGCCCAGATCAGCGTGGGGTCCCCTGAATTCCGGCCTGTGGCGGCAACATGGACTGCCAGGATGTCAGAAGAAGGGGCTATGGTATTGCAGTCCTTCAACGCGGACGTTATGCTGTTCTTCGTGGCCTACACGGCTTTCAGGGAGACGACGGAATTGGCGGCGCGAAGTAGCCGCCGGGATAACGCTGAGCTGCGACGCAATGAAGAGCAATACACTGGACAACGTACGTGTACAAACGCCCGAATCGTCGATTTCCGTCTATTGCTGGCGACCGACCGAAGAAGGCATCAAGGTGGCGCCCGGGGAGCTGATGCTCCGGGCCGCCTCGCTTCCGCTGCAGTCCCAGGCGTGCACATTCGACAGATAGGAACTGAGAAAGGCCGCAGTCGGCATGGCGGCGGCCCCCTGCAATCCCTTCACCTACGGAGTCATAATAGGTAATCTCAGGAGGTAACATGTCTCAGCAAACGAATCGCGACAGTCTATTGGACAAGGTAGAGGCAGCAGCCTCACAGTGTGAGAGAGACCTTCACGGCTGTGGACGCTGTGTGCTCTCGGCTCTACTGTCGAACTTCGACCTGGCGGACAAGTCCAGTGCAGAGCTGGCGCTCAAGGGAATCCTGCCGCTGTCGGGCGGAATCGCACAGACACGGAATACCTGCGCCGCGCTGCTCGGCGGCCTGATGGGGATAGGCATGGTCTCCTTCCCCGGGAGGCTGGAGGACTCGGGCATCGACGATATCCGTGCTGCCATGAAGCTAGGCAATGAATACTACCGCAAGTTCGAGAAAGAGATAGGCAACACGCGATGCTTCGACATCCGAGCGGTAGGACTGGGTCGGTGCTTTGACACCGCCGACCCTGACGAGTACAGCAAGTTCGTAGAGGCCGGTGCCTATGAGCTCTGTGGCAACGTATGTGGAAAGGCCGCTCGTATGGCGGCTGAGTTCATGCTGGATATTCAAGAGGGCCAACAGAAGTCCTAAGCTCCATGCTGATAGAAGCAGTGGCGGGGCAGGCAAACCGGCCCGCCCGGGACTCTCACCGGGATTCAAGTTGACGATGGGCATCCCTCAGTGGTTGGGGGAAACCATTCTCGATTTCCAGGGCAAGACGTGGCGCCGATACCCCGGAGACGACAAGCGCCACACAAGTCTGCTATCGGGCTTCCTCGTGAACCCGAACTCTGTCTCTCGTCAGGCTGTGTTTCGCCACGGGCCGCGCATCTCCCGCCGGGGTGCCCAATAGAAAACAGAGGAGGGGCCTCTTTCGAGAGGCGCGTCAAAACCGACACGCCAGCCTGCGAACGATTCGAAGCTGAATCAGTCGCGACAAGCCGGCAACGGACCTCTTTGCACGGGTTGCCATCGGCAAACCCATACCCCTCACCTTTATCAGAGAATGAATACCCGTGTAGGAACAGAGTCCTGGAGGCGCGGGCGGCAGTTGTGAGTGTCAACGCAGAAGGTCACCCATTCTGACGAGTGGCGTGACGGCTGAGAAGCCCCCCCCTTGGATGCTCCGGCAAACTGGAGAAGGTGCAACCGCTGCAAGTCGCGGGTGCCCCACGCACACGTATGTTCAAATACGCCTGACGAACGCGTCGAGATACCCCGGTGTCCAGTCACAGAACAGGAGTTATGTGTGGCAATCAACGAAGACAAACGCAGATCCTACGCCACATTCTGCCCGCGTTCGTCACCGACCCAACCTGGTTTGGCGCCGCGAAGAGGTGGCTCGGCGCCATGAATCTTCTGGCCATGCGCATGAATTGATTCGGTGTGTCGTCTATACTACCGTCTACCGGCCGGATGTTGGTTTCAAGGAGGTGCAGACATGGCAACAACTATCTTCCAGATACCTATCAAGCTCGTATTCGGTGAAGGAACAGTCAGCAAAGTTGGCGAGGAGGCAGCCCTTCTCGGCAAACGCGCACTCGTCGTCATCGGCGGCTCCAGCGCCAAGAAGTCCGGACTCCTGGACAAGGTGCTCGCGGACCTCAAGGTTCATGGAGTTGAATCCACTGTGTTCGAGGGCGTCCAGCCCAATCCTCGGAGTTCCACCGTGGACGAAGGCGCGAAGGTGGCGGCCCAGCATAAGGTAGACCTCATCATAGGTCTTGGTGGCGGCAGCGTGATGGACGCATCAAAGGCCATCAAGCTTGCATACTCGAGCGGCTGGCCTGTGTGGGAGTACTACATGGGCGCGGATTCAAAGGAAGTCACTCCCAAGGCGGCTCTCATGTTGGTGTGCACGATGGCCGCAACCGGCTCCGAGTTCAACAACGGAGCGGTGGTAACCAACTGGGACACCCATGAGAAACGATTCATCGCCGTGCCGATCTACTACCCCTCGACTTCCATAGTGGACCCGGCGCTCACCCTGAGCATGCCTGTCAAGCAGTTGGCCAAAGGCGGCGTTGACATCTTCCTGCACGTCATGGAGAACTACGTCACGCAGCAGGGCAATATTCCCATGGCCGATGGCATCCGAGAGGCCATCATGAAGGTGGTGGTTGACTGGCTGCCGATTTCTGTCAAGGACCCGTCCAACCTCGAGGCGCGGACCAATCTCAGTTGGGCCAGCACGCTCGCGTGTTCGCAAACCATCAACCTGGGTGGCGGCCTCGGTGGTCGACCCATCCACCTCATGGAGCACCCCATCAGTGGGCACTTCGATGTCTCTCATGGCGATGGTTTGTCGGCACTTCTGCCCGCGTGGCTGCGCCAGAGTATGGCTCTCAGGGGCGAACGAATCGCGATGCTCGGCAAGAACGTCTTCGGCGTCCAGAAGGACACGGTTGGAGCTGTCGAGGCATGGCTTGCGTCGGTCGGCATGAAGATCTCACTGAAGCAGATCGGAGTCACGGAAGACAGGTTCGACACCATGGCACAGGCCGCACTCGACACTTCGCGCGGTCTCCTGGCCAAAGATGCGATCCACAACAGTGTGGAGAGTATCGCCGGATTGTACCGCGCCGCCTACTAGCAATCTCAATTGCATGCAGCATCCAAGGGGAGGGGCTTGTCTCCTCCCCTTTTCGTTGCCTTCGTGCGCCATGTTGGACTGAGTGCGACCAGTTCGGTCACATCTCATGGGTCGCACGAGCCCGCCTCAGTGGCCGTAGACCAACTCTTCATACCAGATGACACGGCGGGGTGGTCGAGGGCCCTTACTAGAAGGCGACGAACGCAGACAAGGATTGGTAAACGTGGACGACAGTCTTGGGACTGTATCACAGTGCGCGGGCATCCAGTGTGTACCGTTTGAGAATAGATTCGACGTCCAAAGTGGGAAGCACGCGCCTCGGTACCGCATCAGCGTGCAGAAGCACGAGTGCGGCCTCAAAGCACCATTGCTGTGAAGCGCCTTCCGGGCAGTGACAGGTGTGGTCTTCCCGGAGTCCTGTTGCCAGCCCCCCTTGGAGCGACTTCAGCCGAGGGAACCTAGGTACCTCGACCTCTACCGGCGATGTCAAACTCGCGCTCGATCTGCCCGGCTCGTACGCCGTACGCCTTCTCATGGATGTTGAACAGCAGGCTGGCGCTGTTGGGGATGATTTCCAGCCGCTCTCCAAGCGAGAGCATGGCGGCGCCTTCCTTGTAGAAGAGATAGCCGCTTTCGGCGCCAACCTTTCCGAGCCAGAGGTCGTCTCGCCCTTTGATTCGTCCAAAGCTGGGCATGCCGTTCCAGAAGAACCCGGGAGCGTCACGGTGCCCGATCATTGACTCTCCCCCCAACGCCTTGAAGCCCGCATCGATAACCGCGTGAGTTGAGTGCGACGTACTGACCACAGTGGTCAGCAGGGAGATGGCTATACGGTCCACATCACAGCCGCGAACGTAGCTGTACGTGAGGTCTCCAACGGCACGCTGGCCGGGGTGTATCTCCGTTATCTCTTCAAGTATCCCTTCCTTTATCCAGCGACAAGTGGCGAAAACGGTCGGTGAAGCGCCTGTGGAGACGTCCTGTATCGCCAGGCCCTCCCGGCGCAGAAGCCGCGCCATCTCGCACATTATCGAGCCCACCTCGAGCGCCACGCGTGACACCGCTTCCTCATCCGGCGATGTTTGCCTTTCTGACTCATGTGCATAGATGCCCGCCAGTTGAAGCCCCGGTAGTCTGTCAATCTGTTGGGCCAGTCTCAGTGTCGGCGCGCCAGGCAAGGAGCCATAGCGTCCAACACCTGTGTCGATCTTCAGATGGACAGGAGTCCTCTTACCTACTTGTTGCCCTATGCTCGACAACGCTTCGCCCTGTTCGAGCATGTCGACTACGATGCCCAGCTTGAGGCCGGGGCGAGAAAGCAGCTCTCTCACCTTCTCAAACTTCCTATCGCCATAGAAAGGATGCACCACTATGATGTCGTCAATGCCCGCGTCCGCCATCACCTGTGCCTGGTCCACGAGGCCTACTTCGACGCCACGGGCGCCGGCGGCAAGCTGCATCTTCGCCATGTCCGGACACTGGTGGACCTTGACATGCGGCCTGAGCGCCACTCCCGCCTCTGCGGCTTCCCGCCCCATTTCCTCGATGTTTGCCTGCCATCTGTCCATGTCCATCAACACAGACGGAGTATCAAGAGACGCATACGGAACGGTCGCTCTCTTCTTCATGTCCTTCCCCTCAGAAAGCATTCTCGCTTCTCTCAACAGACGGCGCCGGTGGCCGGGCCAGAGCCAGCAGAACTAATCGCAAACGACAGAGCAAGTCCGAGCAATCAGTATGGCGGCCTCGGATTCCGCGGCTACTCGCGCTTGAAGACGAAGACAAGCGCGACAATCAACACTATCGCTACCACAATGATAGCGATGATGCCCGCAGTGCCAAGACCGACTTCCTGCTGAGACGGAACAGAAGCCTGTACGAGTCTGGGTGAGAGTACCGTGAACTGTCCCTGCATTCCATCGACGAATACCGTGTAGGTCCCGGGCACCGACCTGCACACGGCGAACACAACCCGCTTGCAGGCACCAGGGGACACGGTGACATCCCGGCTCTGCTCGGCGCTGCCGTTGACAGCCAGTGAGGCTGTGTGTGAGCCGCGCTCGCCGCCGCTGTTGCAGACATTGGCTGACACCGTCACCTGCTGTCCCGGCAGCACCTGCGTCGGGTCGACGTTCAGATAGCTTGTCACCGTTCGGGCGGGCTCGACCCTAGGTTCTTTGCGTTCACGCGTAGCCATCGCTACGACGTCTACCTGGACGACAGGCTCGTCTGGGTCGGTCGAGAATACTCGCACCGTAACCCTCTTCCAGCCTGGCAACGAGGGGCAGAACAGGAGTTCAACCTGAGTAGACTCTCCCGGGTCGAGGATGATGCCGGACAAATCGCTCAGCAGCGAGAAATCGCCGGCATTGTCGCCCGACAGTTCAATGGATTCGATGAGCAGCGGCGCGTCGCCCTCATTGGTGATGGTGACGAGAACGATTGTGCAATCACCAACAGTAGTGCCCTGACCCACAACGTCCGCTCCCGACCCATCATCGAGCACCACGTCCGGCTGTGCCTCGAACGCGCCTATATCGCAGCCAACTTCGCCGTCGCCATCACTGTCTACCGGGCGTGGCTCGCCCCGCTGGTCACGGTCTATCACATCAACGGAGGTACCCGGTTCACCCTCTGCCTCGGAGGCGGCAGCAGACATCACGCCTGCCAGACAATCACAGGCACCGTCGAGCGCGGGGCTGTCCGGCAGCAACGCATGCGTGCGTGTCGGACCGCCGTTATTCGCAAGAGGGCCCAGGCGCGGGTCAACGCCGACAAGGTCTTCACAGTCATAGGGCGGGCCGTAGTCGTAGTTCCAGCCATTACTATCCCCGATGATGTTCCCTCGCGCCCGCTCCACATACCCCAAGATCTCGTTGCCCTCGACGGTACAGGTGTTCCCCGCCACGATTGAGTTCGTGAGGGCCACAATGCAGGTGACCCAGGAAGGCTCGGGCTCAGGTTCCTGCGTGCCTCCTGGATTGGTGCTGATGCCGCCACCGTGGCCGGCCGTGTTATTGGTGATCGTGCAGAAGCTGATTCCTGGTGTCACTCCACGGGCCCAGATTCCTCCACCAAGACTTGTCCCGGTGGCCATAGCAGAGTTGCCGCTCACGGTGCAGTTGACCATGACAGGAGGAATACATCCCGCCAGCCGGGGTCGCACCTCCCCTTCGAGGAACTCCGGCACTCCCGCGGTCGACGTGCTCAAGAACACTACGCCACCCCCCGCCCCCATGGAACTCTCACTACCACCCGCAACGTTGTCGGCAATGAGACAGTCCTCGAACTGAGTAAGCAGTGAGGCGAGCACGGCCACACCCCCACCAACACCTGCACCCAATTCAACCGGACCTGCCGCAGCGCTGTTGCCTTCCACCGAGCATTCCTCAAGCGTGAGCAGTAGGTTCAGCATCGCCAGGATACCACCACCCATACCTCCCGCGCCATCATTGCCGGCGGAGTTTCCAGTGAGCGTGCAGTCGTCCAGCCCACAGAATGCGAGAAACAGAGACATCGCACCACCGCCACCGGGCCTCAGCTCGTCATCGTCGGCGACGTTGTTTTCAAAGGTACAGTCGATAGCATCAACGTAGGCAAGGAACGCCAGCAGACCTCCTCCAATGCCGGCAAACACGTCTCCGCTGTTATTGGTGGCGACGTTGTTGCGGACTGTACAGCCGTCGAGGCTCAGGTACGCAAGCAATACGCCGATGCCGCCACCTATCTCTGCTACACCTCCCTGAATCACGCAATCGACGAAAGACACGCGCGACGCGACAACGAGGAGGTTGCCGCCCAGGCGTATGTCCTCAAGCTCCGTCACGACGCCGGGTTCGAACCCGCTATCCGGGTCGGACATAGCGTCGGCGAAGCCGTTCTGGATTGTGAGTCCGCTGATGACTACGTCGGCCTCTTCGTCCTCGCCTGGCGCCAGGTCAAGCACGTCCCCCGGGACCTCCGGTGCAGGCGCCGCCAGTGTGCCACCTATGGCGAACACGCGGACCTCGTAGTTGCCGTCCACGGCCAACACGTTCGCTCCGGGACCTTCGATCGTGATGGGACAGAGGATTTCGAGTGGGCCCCGCTCCGGGTCAAGTGTGATGGTGCCGTGCAACCCATGCTGGAACAGGATAGTGTCGCCTTCGGTGGAGTGCTTGATGCAGTCGCGGAGAGTGCCGGGACTACCGTCATCGGCCAGCGAAGTAACAGTCCACTGCGCCGCTTCTACTGACGGCGGGTGGAGCAGGGTCCCCGGCGCGGCTGTGAACAGCAGCGCAAGAACCGCCGCGAACGTCAGTACACGAGTGATATGCCGCCTGCCTATGATTTTCATGTGAGCACCTCTCCAACCTGGAGTGGTACCGCGGTGATTTGCAAGCCGTCCTCAGTAGTGCGAATCTACCATCAATGGGCCAGTCGCGCAATACTCCGAACTGCCTGAAAGTGTTTGCCGCGGAATGACTGGACGCAAGACCAGGCGTCGACCGAAGGCACATGGCGGGAGAGAGTTCAAGGCAGACATCGCCCTGCGTTGCCCCAGGACTCCTCGACAAGAAACGGTCATACAGCCGCCGATTCAGGGTGAAAGGTCTACAATGGGGAGTCGGCAAACTCGACTAGCCGCGGGCGGCATGACGACGATGGCCGCAGGAGGCAAGGGGCACAAGTCGAGCAGGAAACGATGGACAATGCGGCCCTCATCATCGGAGCCGGCATCGCGGGACTGGCGAGCGGCTGCTACGTCTGGATGAACGAATATGACACACGCATCTTCGAGATGCACGACAAGCCGGGCGGGCTGTGCACTTCGTGGACCCGCAAGGGCTACACCATCGACTGGTGCCTCCACTGGCTGGTCGGTTCGGCGCCCGGTCCCGGCTTTCATCGCATCTGGCAGGAGCTGGGTGCGGTGCAGGGACGGAGTTTCGTCGAGTACGAGGGATTCGTCCTCGTGGCAGCCTCCCATCTGCTACGCTGTCCGATCGCAACCTGATTCAGATTCTGTGCAAGAGGGACAGGAAGCAATTCGTGACGCAGACTCCGCAAAGACATACCCCTTGACCCACGCACTCCATTGGGCTATGGTCATTAGGGAGCGGCCGGCACTCTACTCCACGTCCCGAAGCCAGTTGGGCTTGAACCGGGTGACACACATCCATCCGGCATCTGCTCAGGCGTGCCGAGGAAGCGAACCGTGAACGGTGCGGATGACAGCTATCGGAGACTCGTAGACAATCTGCCCGACGGCTACGCCTCTCATAAGGTCGTCGTCAACGACGAGGGCAACCCGGTCGACTACATCTTCATCGATGTCAATCCGGCCTTTGAGGCGCTGACCGGCCTGCGCCGGGAACAGCTCATCGGCAAGAAGGTCTCAGAAGTGCCGGCAGGCATCAAGCACTCCGGGTTTGACTGGTTCGGAACGTACGGGCTCGTCGCACTCAGCGGTGAGAGCGCCAGTTTCGAGCAGTACGCCGAAGCTCTTGGCAGATGGTTCGATGTCACTGCCTACAGCGACCGACCCGGCCACTTAAGCACGGTGTTCCGCGACATCACCGGGCGCAAGCAGGCGGATGAAGCAGTGCGCGCCAGCGAACAGCGCTTCCGGTCCCTGTTCGAACAGTCCATGGACGCCATCTACATTGTTGACCACGACGGCTCGAACCTCAGGGCGAACCAGGCGTGGCTCAACCTTTTCGGCTACTCCCGTGAAGAATTGCCGAGCCTCAATGCCGTGCAGGTCTACGAGAATCCGGACGACCGCAAGGACTTCCTACGCAGGATAGCCAAGACCGGAGTGATTGAGGAGGAGTTGCGTTTCAAGAAGAAGGACGGAAGTGTATTCGACTGCCGGCGCACCGTGGCGGTGCGCCGGGACGAAGGCGGGAAGATCGTGGGATTCCAGGGCGTCATGCGCGACGTCACCGAAATGAGGAACGCGGAGCGCGCACTGCGAAAGAGCGAGGAAGAATACCGGTCCCTGTTCGAACAGTCC
>CAZQML010000066.1:0-5668 GCA_964594245.1 uncultured Dehalococcoidales bacterium
CTGCGGGTCCACGCTGACGTAGTTGACGGCGACCTTCGCTCCCATGGCCCCGAGCTTCAGGGCAATGGCCCGCCCCATGCCACGGGAAGCGCCTGTGACAAGGGCGACCCTACCTTCCAATTCCATGTTGCCTCCGCAACGGACGACCGGGAAGCCCGGGGCCTCCCTACCACGTCATCCCTTGAATCGCTTGATGACCAGACAGCAGTTCTCGCCGCCGAGTCCGAAGCTGTTCGTCAAGCACACGTCCACTTTCGCCTCGCGGGCGACGTTCGGCACGTAGTCCAGGTCGCACTCCGGATCAGGCGTCTGGTAGTGGATGGTCGGATGAATCACACCATCCCTGATCGTCATGATGCAGGCGATGGCCTCAATCGCACCGGCGGCGGTGATGGCGTGACCTATCATGGACTTAGTCGAGCTTATGGGCACCTTGTAGGCATGGTCCCCCAGGGCCATCTTCAGCGCCGCCGTCTCGGTCGGGTCATTCAGCCGCGTGCTCGTGCCGTGAGCATTCACGTACTGCACGTCCGTGGCATTGACACCGGCCTGTTCAAGCGCGACCTTCATCGCATACGCCTCGGCCTGCGGCGCCGGAGCAGTCGTGTCGTACGCATCGAACGACCACGCTGCACCACCAAGCTCCGCCAGAATCTCTGCGCCACGAGCCTTCGCATGTTCCAGCGACTCCAGCACGACTACGGCCCCGCCCTCGCCAAACACGAAGCCACTGCGGTTCGCATCGAACGGACGGCTCGCCAGGGCGGGATCAGGCTCCCGCGATACCGCGCCGAGTATGTCCAGCCCCGCTATGCCCACAGGAGAAAGGCACGAATCGGTCCCGCCCGCAATCATCACGTCGGCATAGCCGAGCCTGATGAAGTTCATGGCCGTACCGATGGCGTCCGCGCCCGACGCACAGAGGCTGTTGCTGCTGCTGTTGGGCCCTCTCGCCTCGTAAATCATCCCTATCTGCATGGCAGGCCCGGTCGGGCCGGACCTCGCAACGAACAGAGGGTCCACCCGCCTCGGTCCGCGCCGCTGCAGAATGTCGTTCTGGCGAATGACATAGTCGCTCTCCGACAGGGCCGCAACGCTCACGCCCACTCTCTCGGGCTGCTCGCGGCTCATGTCGATGCCTGCATGGGCCATGGCTTCTTTGGCCGCGGCAACGCCATAGTGAACTGCTCTAGGGTTACGGTCGGCGGCCTTGGGGTCCATGTACAGATACGGGTCGAAGTCCTTGACCTCTGCATCTGTCTTCACGAAGAACTTCGATGCATCGAACCTGGCAATCAGCGCTATCGCCGACCTGCCGGACACCGCACCCTGCCAGAACTCATCCACCGAGAGCCCCAGCGAGTTGATCGTCCCAAGCCCGGTAATCACTACTCTGGGAGTCTGCATCAGGCGTCCTCTCCCTGAGCCAGGGGAGCGAAAGGAGCCACCGACGTGCCGCCGTCCACAATGATGGTCTGGCCGCGAATCATGTACGCATCCTCACTGCACAGGAAGGCAACCACGCCGGCCACATCCTCGGGAGTCACCATCCTCCCCACGGGTGTGGTCTGCTTGACGTCCTTGACAAGGCCCTCTCTGATGTAGAACTTGAGCGCCTCGGTATCCACCGCCGATGCCGACACAGCATTGACGCAGATTCCCTTCGGAGCCATCTCGATAGCCAGGTATCGCGTCGTTGCCTCAAGGGCGGCCTTCGATATGCCGACGGCGGCGTAGGTCGGCCACACGAACTTCGAGCCGAGGCTCGAAATACTGACTATCTTGCCGTTCCTTCCTTCCATCAGACCGACGGCGCGCTGGGCGCATAGAAGCAACGCCTTGGCGTTGATTCCCATCGTCCAGTCCCACGCCTTCTCATCGATGTCGAAGATGGGCCGCCCGACTCCCGAGGCGGCGTTGTTGATGAAGATATCAAGGTATCCGAACTTGTCGGCAACGAAGTCGAACATCTCGGCAATCTTGGCCGGGTCTCCGACATTCGCCCTGACGAGCTCGGCCCTGACGCCGAGCGCCTGAATCTCCTCGACTGTCTTCTCCGCGCTTTCCCGGCGCCGGAAGAAGTTGACCACGATGTCACACCCCTCCGATGCCAGCTTCAAGGCAGTCGCCTTGCCTATGCCACGACCGCTGCCCGTTATCAGTGCCAGTTTACCCTGCAATGGCTTCAAAATGGTTACCCCTTTTTCGCTGCCTCTTTGTCAACGAAGTCGACGAAGTCGCCGAAGTTGCTGAACTTCTGCGCCTCTTCGTCCGGTATCTCAATGTCGTACTTCTCCTCGACTGCGACCAGAGCCTGCACGATATCGAGAGAGTCAGCATTCATCTCTTTGAACGTAGCTTCCCGGGTAATGATGCTCTTGTCGATGTGCGCGATCTTGGACACGATATCCTTGATCTCTTCCTCAACAGACATTAGTTCTGACCTCCTTCCAAAAGCTTACCTTGCTCCTTCAAACGAGCAATTTCTATCTTGAGACTACCGACGATGTCGGATAGCACCGCCTTCTTTGCCGCGTTTATGCCGTGCACCAGATGCTCCGCCCTGCACGCGCCGTGGGCAATCCTGACAACACCGTCGATGCCCCACAGGATACCGGTGCCCTCTTCTTCGCCCTCATACGAGAGCTTCTTGAGCGGCAGCACGCGGTCGAACAGGAAACCGACCAGCCCACTGAACGCCGGGTACTTCCCCGTCAGCCATATGCGGCCACGGTCGCCGATGCTCTCATAAAACTTGAGCAACACGTTTCCGACGAAGCCGTCGCACAGAATAACGTTTGCCTTGCCCATAAGGATGTCATTTCCCTCGATGTTGCCGATGAAGTTGAGCCCGCTCGCCTGCAACAACGGGAACGTCTCCTTGACAAGCTCGTTGCCTTTGCCCTCCTCACGACCCGTGCTGAGAAGCCCTACAGTCGGGTTCTCGATCCCGTACGCGATACGCGCGTACACCGTGCCCGCAATCGCAAACGACAAGAGCTGGTGAGGTTTGCAGTCCACGTTGGCTCCGAGGTCCATCAGCACGATATCGGGAGCGAAGCTGCTGAAGCCTCCACCTATCGTGGGCCGCTCCATACCCTCGACCATCCCGAGATAGGTCGCGGCAGCTGCCGCCACCGCCCCGGACGAACCGGCACTGATGAATGCGTCCGCCTCGCCCTGCTTGATAAGCTTCGTGCCGACGACGATTGAAGACTGCCGCTTCTGCCGGATCGCTACGGCCGGGGGTTCGCCTTCAATGATTACTTCAGGCGCATGTACGACCCGGACAAGGCCGTCGGGAGCGCCTTCCTTCTTCAGCCCTTCCGTGATGACGTCTTCCCGGCCGACCAGGATGATGTCAACCTCTCCGCCGCGCGCCGCAGCCACGGCTCCCTTGATAATCTCTTCGGGCGCGTAGTCGCCGCCCATGGCGTCCACAGCCACTCTCACTCTTCTTGCAGTCTGCGACACGCTCGTCTCCTCACTGGCTGGAAAGGCAAAACGTACCTAAAGAACGCGACTTGCAGAACACATCCGGCTCTGCAACGTCACAACGAGGCAGGAATCCTCACGCGTGCCTCACCGGAGACCACGACTTCGCCCGCCTGGTTGCAACACGATACCGGACAGGTGACCAATACTATACCATTCTCTTCCGCCACCGATTCAATCTGACCCGACACCGTGAGTGTGTCACCGGGGCGCGCCGGGCTCCTGAAGCGAATAGACAGCCGGCCCGTGCTATCCCACGGCTCGCCGAAGGCAGCGCTTAACATCTCGGACATGTAGGCCAGGACGAGCATCCCGTGCGCGATGGTGCCACCGAGCGGCGTCGAGGCGGCAAACTGCTCGTCAATATGTATCGGGTTGTAGTCCCCGGAAGCCTCGGCATACTTGTTGATGTCAGGCTGCGTCACGCGCCTGACCAACTCGGGCAGCACAGTCCCCGCACTGATAGGCAGGTCCATATCTTCTTACTCCGGCAGGATTACGGTGGAACGCCCTCGCTGGACAACGACCCCCGCCTCATCCGAAATCACCATCTCCAGCGTCAGCATCCGCATGGGGCCGCGCGCCAGCTTTCTGTGCACCTTAGCCACACATGTGACCCGCGAACCTATGGGCACAAGCCCGGTGAACTCAAACTCCTGGGAGGCGTGTATTGTGCCGGGTGGCAGTGCGACCAGATCACCAAGCAGGCCAATCGCCCGGGCAGCCACCGCCAGGGGAGGAACGTAGTCTCGCTTCGTGGCTCCGACCGCCTCAACGTAGGCGGCAACGACAGCGGAACTCAGACTGTAGTCAACAGGCGGGAACTCGTATCCTGGGGTCAGTTCGTCATACCCTGCGGGCAATTCAACAGCACCTGCGTCACGAGTCAGCCATCTCCTGCATCAACGCCCCTTCGCCACGCGTTGACACGCCGGAAATTCGCGTTATCATGTCACGCGTAGGTGTGAGTGTCAACTGGTGCAGCTTGTAACAACGCGGCCACATGAATAAGATTGACAGACGCCGGGCGGCCCCCTGATGACAGAGAGGTGCTAGTGGAGATAGTGGGGCAGATACTGGGCAACAAGCTGGTTACGGCTCCAGTCATTGCGTGGATGGCGGCGCAATTGCTGAAGACGCTCATTGATGCCGCCCGATACAGGAGACTGAACCTCAGGCTGCTGGTAGGCACCGGCGGCATGCCCAGCGGGCACTCGGCGCTCGTGTGCGCCCTTGCCACGGAGGCCGGGAAGTTACAGGGATTTGAGTCCCCTATGTTCGCCGTCACACTGATTCTTGCCGCAATCGTCATGTACGACGCCGCAGGCGTGCGACAGGCGGTGGACAAACAGTCCGAAATCCTCACGCACCTGCTCAATCACATACCGAGAACACAGGACGACTTCGACAGGTTCCTCGAAGGACTCGTGGGGCACACGCGGTTCCAGGTGGTGGCCGGTGGAATCCTGGGGATTGCCATCGGGTCAGTGTTGGTCTGAAGACAGTCTCCACTCCGCCGCGTTGAAGGCAACTCCCGGCTTCCTCTATAATCATGGGCATGCGTCGCCAAGACAACTCCTCGATGAACGCGATTCTCTTTCTGGTAGCCCTCAACATACTGGTGTTCTTCTTCAAGACCATTCGCCCGGAGCTTACGTACTTCCTCGGGCTCACTCCGGCCCTTGTGCTGCAACAGCCCTGGACAATTGTGACGAACATGTTCGTGCACGCGAGCCTGACTCACATATTGTTCAACATGATCAGCCTGTATTTCCTTGGCAGCTTCCTGCTGCGGCTCGTCGGGGAGACGAGCTTCCTGAAGGTCTACTTCATCGGTGGGCTGGCAGGAAACGTCCTGTACATACTCCTGGGTCCGCCCATGATACCCGGCGTCGGGGCCTCAGGCGCCATCTTCGCGATAGGCGGCACACTGGCAATGATGGCACCCCGACTGCCTGTGCTCGTCTTTCCCTTACCTATTCCGGTGCCCCTCTGGGGAGCCATGACGTTCTTTCTCGTTGTCTCCTTCTTCATCGGTGGAATCGCATGGCAGGCACACCTCGGTGGCTTCCTCTTCGGCCTCGCCGCCGGATACTACTTCAAGCGCAGGGGCAGGCGTCCTCTCTATTTCTAGACCTCCCGGGGCCATATGCACAAGGTTGAGATCAGGAGC
>CAZQML010000067.1:0-6036 GCA_964594245.1 uncultured Dehalococcoidales bacterium
CCCGTCCTCTGACCACCCCGCGAACTTGAGTTGACCTCCATCGTCTACTGGCGCGCTCCAGTGCAGCGCCCATGACTGCGAGCCGTAGAGCTGGTTCTGTGACGAGGAGAGAATATCGATTTCCGGAGCTACGTTCTCCGGCTCCGCCTTTGTCAGAGGGACAAAGAAGAACACTGCGAAAAGCACAATCGCAAATGCGACGCCCAAGACGTCGCCGAGAGGGAACTTGTGCGAGGGGGCCATGCCCGTCTCCTTCCTGTAAGTGTCCGTCGCCAGGGCGGCGGCTATGCTGGCATTCTAGACGAAAGAGCGTGACGCGACAAGCTCCGTGCTCCGGCGCAGGTGAGCCTGCCCGGCGACAGCTGCAAGCGCCAATGGCATGGTGTTTGGATTCGACGAATTCGGTGGGATATAGTGGTGCGAGAAAGAGGGGTGAAACCATGGCAGAGCTGTTCGAAAGCACAGTACTGAATGGAATGGTGTTGCGAAACCGCTTCGTCCATTCTGCAACCAATGAAGGGATGGCGAATGCGGACGGCTCCACCAACGAGCGGTTGATACGCTGGCAGGAAGAGGTGGCGAAGGGGGAAGTCGGCCTTATCATACCCGGCTATGCCTACGTGAGCGAACAGGGCAAATCGAGGGTAGGCCAGATAGGAGTGCACAGCGACGAAATGATACCCGGTCTCGCAAGAATGGCAGAGGCGGTTCACAGGCACGGGTCCCGCATTGCGCTGCAGATTCAGCATACAGGCTGCAACATGTACGTGCCTCCAAAGACCGGATACGCCCTCGGTGCATCGGACATCAAGGTCACCGATGTTCCGTGTCGGGCGATGACGAAAGAGGAGATCGCACAGACGGTTTCTGATTTTGCCGCCGCGGCGGTCCGGGTGAAGAAAGCCGGCTTCGACGCCGTCCAACTGCATGCCGCGCACTCGTACCTGCTCTCACAGTTTGTCTCCCCATACTTCAACCACCGGACGGACGAGTATGGTGGTTCGCTTGAGAACCGGGCGCGGTTCGCCATCGAGGTGCTTCGCGCCGTGCGTATGGCTGTTGGCCCTGATTTTCCTGTGCTCATCAAGATTAACTCGGAAGATTTCCTTGAGAACGGGTTCGCTCTTGACGACATGGTTCCGTATGCGCTGATGCTCGAGAGTGAGGGCATCGACGCCATCGAGATAAGCGGCGGGACCCATTTCAGTCCCACCAGATACTTCTGCTCGCGCCCGACCGGCACGGTGCCGAAGGGGCAGGAGATCTACTTCAAGGAGGCTGCTGAGTTGTACAAGCGCGAGGTCAAGGCGCCGCTCATGCTGGTTGGCGGCGTGCGGTCTCTTGGAGTCGCCGAAGGTATCGTGAAAACCGGGCTGACTGACTACGTGTCCATCTGCCGGCCACTGATACGGGAGCCGGACCTCATCAGGCGCTGGCGCCTCGGTGACACTCGGCCGGCGACGTGCATATCCTGCAATCTCTGCTTTGGGCCGGTGCGCGCAGGCGACGGCGTCTACTGCGTCGCTCTCGAGCGGCAGCGGCAGAAGAAGGCCGCGTAGACGCCGGATGGTGAGAGGTGAACTCATGGCGGAGCTGTTCGAAAGCACGGTACTCAATGGAATGGTGTTGCGAAACCGCTTTGTCCATTCTGCAACCCAGGAAGGGATGGCGAACGCGGACGGCTCGGCCAACGAGCGGTTGATTCGCCAGCAGGAAGTGCTGGCGGAGGGTGAGATTGGCCTCATCATACCGGGAAGCGCGTATGTCAGCGCGCAGGGCAAGGTCACACCGGGTCATAAGGGAGTTCACAATGATGAGACCCTCCCCGGGCTGTCCAGGATGGCCGAGGCGGTACACAAGCAAGGGTCTTCGATTGCACTGCAGCTGACCCACGCAGGCGGCAACATGCAGGGGCCTTCGGAGACCGGAACCGCGCTCGGCCCGTCGGACATGAAGCTTACGGGCGTTCCCTGTCGTGCCATGACGAAGGACGACATCGCGCAGACCATTGCCGACTATGCGGCGGCTGCGGTCCGCGCCAGGAAGGCGGGCTTCGATGCTGTCCAGTTGCACGGCGCGCATTCATCCCTGCTCTCTCAGTTCTTCTCGCCATACTTCAATCACAGGACGGACGAGTATGGCGGTTCAATTGAGAACCGGGCGCGCTTCGGGCTTGAAGTGCTGCGGGCAGTCCGTTCTGCGGTTGGCCCCAGTTTTCCGGTGCTGATAAAGACTAACTCCGAGGACTTCCTTGATGGTGGCTCCACTCTGGACCAGATGGTTCCCTATGCGCTCATGCTCGAAAGAGAGGGTATCGACGCCATCGAGCTGAGCGGAGGGACGCACTTGAGTGAGCCCAGGTACTTCTGCTCCCGGCCTGAGGGAACCGTGCCGAAGGAGCAGGAAATCTACTTCAAAGAGGCTGCTGAGTTGTACAAGCGCGAGGTCAGGGTGCCGCTCATACTTGTCGGTGGCGTACGGTCTCTCGGCGTTGCCGAGGGAGTGATTCGCAGTGGTCTCGCCGACTACGTCGCGCTGTGTCGGCCGTTTATTCGGGAGACTGGACTTGTCAAGCGCTGGGGCCTCGGCGACACCGGTCCAGCGACGTGCATCTCCTGCAATCTCTGCTTTGGACCTATGCGCGCAGGCGATGGCGTGTACTGCGTCGCTCTTGAGCGGCAGCGTCAGAAGAAGGCCGCGTAGACACCGGATGGAGAGCTGTCGGTACAAAGCGCCGCGATGATGTTGCCTGCAACGTGAACCGGGCACGCGGTCGAAGTGTCCGGGGTGACGACTCCGGCGTCCTCAAGGCGGGCGAGCGCCCGACGTGCGGCCTCAGAAGCCAGTCCGAGGAAGTCTGCCACACCGGCGGCGCTGACTACGGGATGCCGGAACAGCATCTTCAAAACCATGAATGCATCGTCATCGATGGCCTCCGCTTCGGCGTGACTCACGCTCTGAACATAGAGGCGGCGCAGGCGTTGCAGACACGCGGCGGTGTCATTGGCGGAGTCCGTGATGCCGTTCAGGTAGAACGAAAGCCAGTCGTCCCAGCTCCCGCGCTGACAGACGTCCAGCATCCGGCGGTAGAACTCGATGGATTGCCGCTCGAGGAAGTGGCCGATGAAGACCATGGGAAGGTCCGCTTTCAGAAGATGGCGCAGATAGAGTGGGGCGAAGAGAAGTCCGGCGGCCGCGTTCATGTTCAGGAACGGGTGGATGACCATGAGCTGATAGTGAGCGAGCGCGACTCTCACAAGCGGTGGCAGTTCACTTGATTCGTGCAGATAGCTCTCCCAGTTGTGCAGCAGGCCTCTCATCTCGGCCACCGGCGGCGGCACGAAGACTGCGTTGGCCGGTGTACAGCCGGCCGGGCCGAGCCAGTTCTGGGAGCGGCGGAACTCTCCCGGTGTGCTGCGGATGTCAGCCACGCCGTCGAGCAACAGGGAGTGTAGCTCCCGAAAGAGCCTGAGGCTCAGAGGCAGTTCCTCCAGCCGCGCATGTTCGAATGCCCTGATGTAGTTGAGCCCCAGGTGTGCTCCGCGGCTCAGCGGACTGCCCGTCGCCTCGGCTGTGAGCAGTTCTGCAATGTCGAGGCGCTGTCCCTCAATGCGAGCAGCACTCACAGCGTCGCGCCTCAGCAGCAGTGCTTCGAAGTGAGGCGGGCCTTCAACGTGGGCCTGACCGTGTATCGTGCCGACGGCGTAGCCGGCTCGCGAAAGAGCAGCCACGGTGTGAGCCTGCCATGGGAGTCGGGGCGGCAGAGTATCAGGCACGAACGCATCGTACCCCGTTCGTGTATGCAGCACGCGACCGGACGGCGAGGCTGCGAAAAGAGAGCTGTCCATGATTGTCACTCGCGGGGTGGAGCGGTTTCATGCTACCTGAGTGCTGCACAGGTCGCAAGACATAGCTGCGTGCCGATAGGACCATCGGCACGGGACCCTAAACTCGCTCGATGGTGCGCACGTTACCACAAGCAGGATTCGGGTCTAGTATAATTACGCCCTCGCAGACAATGTGAGGTGGGAGGTGAGGACATGAAGAAGGCGATTCTTGCGCTGTGTGCGCTACTGCTGTTTCCCGGTTGTTCGTACATCATGCCGCAGTCGAACCAGCCGCCCAAGGCATACATTGATACGGCGTCTCCTTCCGAAGTAGTCGCGGGCGAGGAGGTGAGTTTCGATGGGCATGGGACCGACGCTGACGGCCAGATTGTGGCCTATCGCTGGCGGTCCGACAGGGACGGCGAGCTGAGTTCAAAGCAATCCTTTGAGACAAGCTCCCTCTCGGTGGGCGACCACATGGTGTATTTCAAGGTGCAGGACAACAACGATGCGTGGTCGGCCGAGGTCCGGGACTCGGTAACGGTCTTGCCTGCCATAACGGGGCCTGCCTCGGTCGTCTTCTTCACGGCCATTCCGAACACGATTGCGGAGGGAGGAAGTGCGACTCTCTCGTGGAGTGTCTTGAATTCGACTGACGTCAGCATCAACCGTGGCATCGGCGAGGTCGAGCCGACAGGTTCGGTCAGCGTATCGCCTGCCTCCTCCACAACATACACTCTGACCGCGGTAGGCGGTGGGTCAATCGCCTCGGCTCAGGTCACCCTCACTGTGGAATCCGAGGAGCTTGCCATCGTGTTCTTCGAGGCGGATCCCGAGGAGCTTCCTTCGGGGGAGGTCTCGACACTGAGCTGGGAGACGACCGGCGCGACCGAGGTCGAGATTCTGCCGATCATCGGAGAGGTGGATCCTGCAGGCAGCAGGGAAGTGACCCTGTCTGGAGAGCAGACGGTGACGTTCACTCTTACTGCGACCAACGGCGTGGACACCCTGACTGAGACGGTGGACGTCCAGAGCTACCTAATCATGCCGGACAGCTACACGGTCACACTTGTGGCTGTGCTGAACGAGAGCGGCTACGTCCGCAGCACCGAGGAGCCCTGGCCGGGCTACATCTATGTCGGTGACGACAATAACAACATCGGCATACAGGGATTCGTTACCTTCGATATCTCAGACATCCCCGACGATGCCATGATTGCCGGAGTCGAAGTGGACTTCTCGGACTACGCCTCGCCCATGGGCACACCCTTGGTCGACCTTGGCTGCCTCAGAGCGTATGTCGATGACTATGGCACCCTGGACGGAGAAGACTACGTCGACGGTAGGACTATCGCTTCCATCGGGTACTACTGCGATTTCGATGACTTCGACCCTTATGATGATGATGACTTCAAGGAAGCACTGGAGCAGAAGGTAGGTGAGGACAGGTTCCAGCTGCGGCTTCAGTTCAGAGATGATGAGACCGATAGCGACGGCAACAACGACTTGCTTCGCTGGGCCGCCGGGCACCTGCCGCAGCTAGTAGTTCACTACTATTCCTACGAGTAACAGGCGTTCACGCTGCACTCGCAATCAGCAAGGAATGAAGCCGCGGGCATTGTGGGGTGTCCGCGGCTCGCGTTCGTGAAGCTCATGGGACGGTCCGCGAGAGGGCACTCACTGCGCGAGTCTGCCATGGGAGTCGGGGCGGCAGAGTGTCAGGCACGAACGCATCGTACCCCGTCCGCGTACGAAGCACGCGACCGGACGGCGAGGCTGCGAAAAGAGAGCTGTCCATGGTTGTCACTCGCGGGGTGAAGCGATTGCATGCTACCTGAGTGCTGCACAGGTCGCAAGACATAGCTGCGTGCCGATAGGACCATCGGCACGGGACCCTAAACTCGCTCGATGGTGCGCACGTTACCATAAGTAGGATTCGGGTCTAGTATAATTACGCCCTCGCAGACAATGCGAGGTGGGAGGTGAGGACATGAAGAAGACGATTCTAGCGCTGTGTGCGCTACTGCTGTTTCCCGGTTGTTCGTACATCATGCCGCAGTCGAACCAGCCGCCCAAGGCATACATTGATGCGGCGTCTCCTTCCGAAGTAGTCGCGGGCGAGGAGGTGAGTTTCGATGGGCATGGGACCGACGCTGACGGCCAGATTGTGGCCTATCGCTGGCGGTCCGACAGGGACGGCGAGCTGAGT
>CAZQML010000068.1:0-4188 GCA_964594245.1 uncultured Dehalococcoidales bacterium
GCGGGTACCTTGGAAATCGTAAGCTTCAGACTGGTTGTCAAGACAGTGGTGTTTATGGGATCGCTTGTGTCTGCAGCGGCGGCACCTTCAGCACCGGTCGATGTGACGAGAAACCAGTGGGGAACACCCGGTATCCAATCACCGGGAGGTTCCACGAGTGGGCCGTGATTAACCGTACTGCCACCTTCAAATCCTTTTTCCGGCTGCCAAACCTGACCTATTGAATCCGTAAATGGTTCGGACTGGCCGGCTCTGATTCGTATGGTCGTTGTGGAAGACGGTGCCAGTGGTATGATTTCAATCGCATTGATGCATGGGTTTTCGATCTGGGGCGTGAAAGTCATGCGGAATTCTCCGTCGGTTACTTCAACGGGCACCGTTTCGATGTAGGCACGGTTGAAACCACCAGCTTTGACCCAAATATCAAAGTCCTTGAATTCATGTCCCATGACATTGAAGGAAAAAACACGGTCACCGGGTCCGCCAATACCGGAGTACGTCTCTGCAAAGTGGAGTTTCGCGAGATACTTGCCATTGGGAATTTTGCACGAGAAAACACGCATCGAATAATGCTCGCTCCTATACAAGCCTGGTTCCTTGGTCCCGGTGGCCGCGGGAATTGAACCACTGCCCAGAGGATTTCGGAAAATGCGGTTCTGAATCAATTCGCCATACAGTCCTCCCTCGTAAGAGTAATTAATTTCCTCTGTCATGAGTCCATAAAACATTGGACTGATTTTGGCCCCGGGATTATCAACCTGTACGACGATTTTACCGGGATCGGCAGCAAAAACGGATTCAGTATATATCATAGCCAGCATCAGGATAGTAAGTTTCGATAAATATTTTTTAACAACACAAATGAAAAATTTCATAAGAGACGCTCCTTAAAAAGTAAACAGAGTAATTTAGGACTAAAAATCATATAGCCATATATCAGAATATTGAGTGGTCCTAACATATATTCTCGTTTAGCCCTGGAATAGCAATTGAGCGAATTCATGTAGGCTGCGCCGCCAGCTCTGCCACTCATGAGCTGTGTTGGGAGAAACATAGAAATGCGTATTGATACCAGCTTCTCTTAGCGCTTCGGTACTTACCTTGGGATCACCGCCGAAGCGGGTTCTGCCGTTTTCGAGTTCCCGGCTACCGTAGCTAATAAACAAAAGTTTGACTTTCTCCTTGAAACCGGGCGCATTGTTGACATCATCCATACTGATGCTGCCGCCACTGAACATGCCGACATATGAGAAAATATCCGGATTGGCCAGGGTAATGATCCGGGTCTGCATGCCGCCCATGGACAATCCGGCCATGGCGCGGTGCTCCTGATCGGCCAGTGTGCGATAGCTGGTATCGACCATGGGGATGATATCCTCCAGCAGAGTCTTCATGAATCCGTCGGCCCAGCCTTTGGGGGGCCAGCCGCCGGCAGGACGTTCGCCCCGTTTCGGCCTGGGAACATTTTCCGGCCAGCGCCAGGTGCCATTATCCATGACAATAATAAAGGGTTTGGCCTTTCCTTCTGCAATCAGATTATCCATGATCAGATTGGTTCTGCCCTGATTGGGCCAGCCGGTCTCGTCCTCACCGCCGCCGTGCTGAAGGTACAGCACTGGATAGCGTTTTGTAGTATCCTTATCATATTCGGGCGGTGTGTATACGAAACAGCGGCGCATGCTGTTTTCGCTTTGTGAAAAATAGAGATGCTCACGTATCTGACCGTGGGGGACGTTCTTGAGAATGTAAAAGTCCTGATCCTTGGCGGGGATATCAATACCGCTGCCCCAGCGGCTGGCGCCATAAAAGTACAGGCTGCCCGGATCGGGAACGGCGGCCCCGTCAATCCAGAGCTGGTAATAGTGAAATCCTTCATCCTGGGGATCCGAGTCACCAGTCCAGAGACCATTCTCATCTTTAGTCAGATCGTATTTTACAGCGCTGATATCCAGCTGGACTCTCTGTGCCTCGGGCGCTGAAATACTGGCACGTACCCGGCCTTCCGAATTGACCTGAGGATACTCCCTACCCGGCTGATTGGTAGTTGCCGGCTTGAAGTCCTCTACAACTGAAGTCTGTATCGACTGTGCTAAACTGATTCCACTAATTGACACAACAATGACTAAAATAGATAATAGTGTCTGTCTCATTTTAAATTCTCCTTAAATAAATATTTGAAATAGAATTCCCTTTTCAGGTTTTTTCTTTTGATTGATGATTATAATTGTTATTGGAAAACAACCTTTTTTTCCGCGCCGTTGTACTTTACAGCCTTTTCACCCTTCTCAGTCGTTTCAATGCCTGTTCCATGTTTTGGCGACACAATGACGACTCGAAATACTCTTTGATCCAGCATCCCGGGGAAAGCGCCCTGCCTTTCGCTGATCGTTAAAACTTTCTCTTCATCATTCCATTTAAAAGTAATCGTGGAATAAGATCCCTTCTCATAGTTATAATTATCAAATTCATCTTCATACAATACAAACTCGCCATTTGCACCTGGATACACGCGAATTTCAAGGTTATCCCATTTTTTCTCCGTGGCATATTGCACCTCAGGACCGATTGGAAGTATGGACCCTGCTTTCACATACAATGGAATGATGTCAATTGGAGATTCTCTATTCAGCGTCTGTCCGCCCTGGTATCTTTCACCAGTCCAGAAATCAATCCAATCGCTTCCTTCAGGCAAATAGACTTCTTCATATTTTATTTTGCTGAAATCTTCAACGCGGGTGGTATCCTTACCATTCACGTTGATCTTTGAATACATCGGGCTGGTTACCGGACAAACCAGCAGCGATTTGCCGAATAGATACTGATCATTAATATCCAGCGCCTGCTTATCCTGAGCGAAATCCATGACTAGTGCGCGTGTCATCGTCGATTGATTGGCCGTCACATCCCATGAGGCAGTATACATATAAGGTAGCAGATAGTAACGCAGGCGGATCGCTTTTTCAATGGCATCATAGATCCTGTCCCCCTTTTGACCGAACTGGTAAATTTCACGCGGGGCATCGGTTCCGTGCGAACGCATCATCGGACAAAAGGCCCCAAACTGCATCCAGCGGGTATAGAGTTCACAGTAATCGGCATCGGCCAGTTTTTTCGGGAAATTCCAGAGAAAGAATCCGCCGATGTCACTGTTCCAGTAAGGAATGCCGCATAGCGAAAAGTTTAATCCTGCTGAAATTTGATTTTTCAGGGCATCCCATGACGCCACTACGTCCCCTGACCAGGTATTGGCCCCGTAGCGCTGCTGGCCTGCAAATGCCGAACGCGTGAGTATGAACACACGTTTTTTGGATGTGACCGAACGCTGATGATCATATAATCCGCCTACTGTCATTAAGGGAAAAGCATTGCGTACTTTGCGGAACGAACCAAGATAGGTTTTATTATCAAAATCAGAAACCTTGAAATACATGTGATCCGGTTCTGAAGAATCCATCCACCAGCCGTCCATGCCAAGAGAGAAGATTCCCTGGTTCAGAAATTTCCAATAGATATCGCGGGCCTGAGGATTGTAAGGATCGTAAACCCTGACACCTGAAGGATAATCCATTCTAGGCGGCCATTTTTGAGAACCGGATGCCGGCCAGGTGATAAAGTTCATGAGCGCGCCAATTTCATCCAATTCTTTATATTGTTTTGTGTGGGGACCGAACGAATTCCAGATTGAGATAATCATATGCGCATTCAGGTTATGCACATCATCAACCATCTTTTGAGGATCATAAAATTCGGGATTGAGAAATTCCATGGCATTCCACAGGTAATTGTTGCCCCAGTACTGCCAGTCCTGAATAATCCCGTCGAAAGGCACACCCAGCTCGCGGTATTTTTTAACCACGCCCACAGTCTCATCCTGACTTTTATAACGTTCTTTGCTTTGCCAGTAACCGAAAGTCCACAAGGGGAACATCGGCACCTGGCCGGTCAAATTACGCATTCGGGCAATGATTCCATCCGCATTGCCGCCAACCATGAAATAATAATCGACACAATCACCCACATCGGATTTAAAGGACGTACTCTCCGGATTATCTTCAAAAACGGTCGGTGAATAATTGTCCCAAAACAATCCGTATCCTTTTACGGACAGGAAAAATGGAATATAATCATCCGTATTGCCCTGTACCATTCGCAATTTCAGGTTTCGCTGTACCATTTTCCCCTGCTGCT
>CAZQML010000069.1:0-5082 GCA_964594245.1 uncultured Dehalococcoidales bacterium
ACAGGTGGCGCCGGCACGCTATTGAGCAGGGACTTCCTGCAGATTGTGCGCTGACGTTGACGCGCTCGACAATCCGGCCGCAGGCTGGCCGGAACCGTCTCCGTGACTCAGCCTCTCTCGCTGTCCGGGTGGAAGATGCTCCCGTGGGTGGCGCACTGATACCGTCAGCGGCTGCCGTCTATCAGCGAGAGGAACTCACTCCTGGTCGCTGTCTTGCTACGGAAAGTGCCCCGAACGGCCGACGTGACTATCTTCGTGCCCGGCTTCTTGACGCCACGCATCATCATGCAGAGGTGCTCGGCGTGAATGACCACGGCCGCCCCGTCGGGCTCAAGGGCCTCAAAGACGGCGTCCGCTATCTGACGGGTCATCCGCTCTTGAAGCTGAGGCCTGTGGGCCACGACGTCAACGACCCTGGCAAGCTTGCTGATGCCCACCACCTTGCCTAGCGCGCTCGGGATGTACCCAACGTGGACGACACCGAAGAAGGGGAGAAGGTGGTGCTCGCACATGGAGTAGAAGGGGATGTCACGGACAATGACCATTTCCTGATGGCCTTCATCAAAGGTGATGGTGAGCTCCGCAGCAGGGTCCTTCCCGAGGCCCGAGAATAGCTCGGCGTACATCTCTGCGACGCGCCGAGGGGTCCCTGCGAGGCCCTCCCTGTCAGGATCCTCACCGATGGCCTCGAGTGCCATCCTGGTGGCAGTCTCTATTCTCTCTGGATTCAAATCTCCTGCACCTCGATGCTACTGCGGCTGATGTTTGCGCCGACCCTATCCGAACAGCGCGCGCTCAACGGTGGACAGGTCCGAGGGCAGCCGCGTAGGTGCTTCCGCATACCTGGCGGGCAGGCCCGGGTCCTTGAGCCCGTGTCCCGTGAAGACGCACACCACCGTGGAATGGCTGAAGTCCTTCGTGCCGCTCATCTTGATGAGTCCGGCAAGCGACGCGGCGGAGGCCGGCTCGACGAATATGCCTTCGCATGCCGCTATCTTCCGGTAGGCGGCGATTATCTCGCCATCCGTGACGGCATCGATGAGTCCTCCCGACTCGTCCCTGGCGGCCTCGGCCTTCTTCCAGCTTGCCGGATTGCCGATACGTATGGCCGTGGCAATCGTCCTGGGTCTCTTGACCGGTCTTCCCTTGACGATGGGAGCCGCACCGGCCGCCTGGAAGCCCATCATGAGGGGCCGTCTCTGTGACTTGCCGAGCGCGTGGTACTCGACGAAGCCCTTCCAGTAGGCCGTGATGTTGCCTGCGTTACCGACTGGAATGAACAGGTAGTCCGGCGCATCGCCGAGCTCATCCACGACCTCGAAAGCGGCAGTCTTCTGCCCCTCGATGCGATGTGGATTGAGGGAATTCACAAGGGCAATCGGGTACTTCTCCGAGAGAGCTCTTACGATGTTCAGTGCTTCGTCGAAGTTGCCCTCTATCTCGACTATTCTCGCGCCGTATGCGATAGCCTGTGCAAGCTTGCCGAGGGCTATCTTTCCCCGCGGTATGACGACGATTGTCTCGAGGCCGAAACGCGCGCCGTACGCCGCCGCGGCCGCGCTCGTGTTGCCGGTCGAGGCGCAGATAATCCGCTTGCTGCCGTTCTCAACGGCTTTGGCCACAGCAACCACCATGCCGCGGTCCTTGAATGACCCCGTAGGGTTGCAGCCCTCCAGCTTGAAATACAGATTTTCGCAGCCGAGCTCCCGCCCGAGCGTGCCGGCCCTTACGAGCGGTGTGTCTCCCTCTCCGAGCGTGACAATGGGTGTTGCCTGAGTGACTGGAAGGAGACTGCCATACCTCTCGAGGACGCCTCTTTTCATCTTGCCTGTACTCTCCTGAGCGCCTGCGGTTGGGCTCTGTGTTGGCGCGCCCTCAGCGCTCGACGCGTATCAGCGCACTGACCTCCTGCACCAGTGGCAGGTGTGCGAACTCGGCTACTGTGGCCTGGACGGACCTCTCAGAAGAGGGGTGCGTCATTATGACGATTATGGCGGTCTGAGCCACAGGGTCGAGTTCCTTCTGTATGACCGAGGAAATGCTGATGTGGTGGTCGCCCAGCACACGCGAGATTTGGGCGAGCACGCCTGGCTGGTCCACAACAGCCAGCCTGAAGTAGTAGCTGGTTTCCACGTCGAGCATGGGCATGACGGGGATTCGTCTGTTGAGCTCAATGCGGGGTCGGATGAGCCCGCCGTTGGCGATGTTCCTCGCGATGGTCAGGACATCCGCGACTACTGTGCTCGCCGTCGGCTGTCCGCCCGCCCCACGACCAATGAAGACCAGCGTGCCGACAAGGTCGCCTTCAATCTGAATTGCGTTATAGACCCCGTCGACGTTGGCCAACTGACTGTCGAGCGGCGTCAGTGCCGGATGAACGCGGGCTTCCAGAGCATCTCCCTGACGTCGGGCTATTGCCAGGAGCTTGACCGCGTATCCAAGCTCGTGCGCGTATGTGAAGTCCTTGGGGTCCAGCGAGGAGATACCCTGCCTGTAAACTGCGGACGGTCTGACGGGCGTGTGGAACGCCAGGCTGGCGAGTATCGCAAGCTTGTAGGCCGCGTCAATCCCCTCCGTGTCGTTGGTGGGATCGGGTTCGGCATACCCGAGGTTCTGTGCCTGGCGGAGCGCGGTGGCGTAGTCCATGCCCTCGTGTGCCATCTTGGAGAGGATGTAGTTCGTTGTCCCGTTGACAATCGCGCGAATGGCGCTGATCTCGTTGGCTGCAAGGTCCTGTTGGAGTGGTGAAATGATGGGAATGCCGCTGCCGACGCTTGCCTCGTACCGCAGGTCGACACCGTGCTGGGCCGCAAGCAATAGAAGCCGGTACCCTGCCTTGGCGATAACCTCTTTGTTGGCAGTGACCACGTGTTTGCCGTTCGAGACCGCCCTGCGTATGAGATCGAGCGCAGGCTGTTCGCCTCCGACGAGCTCCACGACGATGTCGATGTCGTCACTCGCAATGATGTCGTCCGGGTTGGTGGTCAGCATCCCTGTGGGAAGAGGGTGCGAGCGCGCCTTGGAGATGTCTCTCACCAGGGCTCGCCGCAGCGTGACTGCCGCACCGACTTGCTCCGAAAGCCTGGTTGCCCGGTGCAGGAGCACGTGGGCGACCTCGCTGCCGACCACACCCAGCCCAAGAAGCCCCACACCGATTTCTCGCATCGACCTATGCCGCGTCTAAGCTGTAGCGCGTTGGATAGCCCAGGCCTTCTGTTCAGGCGTCAGGTACTCTTCGACAGAGGCCGCACTGTGTTTGTCCGAGTACCAATCGTTGAACGCTTTGGAGGCAAGACCTTGCGCCATCCCGGCGCTCATTTCGTGCATCTCCCTGCCGAGGAGATTGACTACCCAGTAGCCCCCGAGTGTCTGAACCTCCGCGTCAAATACAGGGTCGCTGACGGTGTTGAGTTCGAGAGAGAACGCAACTTCGTTGAACGCCTCCGTGACGGTGTCGTCCGGACCTACCCATTCGAGTTCGGCATTCTCGTCGGTACCCATGGACTGGGACACGTCTGCGGCGACTGTTGCGAAGTCCTCGCTGTCGAGGCGTGTTCTTACGGCAAGTGCTTCCTCGAGGCTGCCGACAAGCATGGCGCGGGGCTTGATGGCTCCGCTGTCATCCTTGTCAATCACCTCGATTAGCCAGTAGCCACCGTACTTCGCCGTCTGCTCGTCGGGAATGGAGGCTATCTGACCCGGGTCCAATGTAGCGCATGCCCGGGCGACGTCCGCGTTGGCGAGGAGTTCCAACGGCACCCAGTCCTGCAGAACGGGGATATTGGGGTTCGATGAGTACTGCTCCGCAAGCTCAGTAAGAGGTGTCCCGTCGCCCACGCTCCGCTTGACTTCGTCCGCGACGGAGCGGCTTTCCACGAGCATAATCTCGAAGCGCACTTGTTCCATCTCCGCAGGCATTGCCTGCAGGAATCGCTGCTGCAGCGCCTGAACAGACAGGGATGCTGTGGCTGCGTCCCGATAGACCTCGCTGTCGGGCAATCCTTGCGTCTCCGTCTCCTTCTTCACATCCGCTGGAGCTATGACTATCCCTTCGTCACGGGCACCCTGCCGGATAACCTCGTCACGTGCGAGTTGTGACATAAGGGCGTCTGCGGCTGTGCCCATTTGTGCCGCCTCGATGCCCTGCGAGTACGACTCAAGCAACTCGACATAATATCCGAGCTTGAATGGCCTGCCGTTCACCTCGAGAATCACTTGGTTCAGAGGTCGCACGTTGTCGATGTAGAGGCCGATACCGACAATGGCCGCTATGATTGCGATGAATGCAATGCTGACGATAATGATGATCCGCCGCGTGCGAGCGGCCTTCTGGAAGCGGGACTGCTCGTGCCGCGAGGGGATGTGAATGGCGGGTTGACTGTGGCGTTTCTTACTCATGCTGGAGTGGCCTCACAGTGACAAATCGTGATTGTTGCGCGAACGGCGATATGATAGCATACTCACGAACCGTACTCGCGGGGTGTAGCGCAGTCTGGTAGCGCACCTGAATGGGGTTCAGGTGGTCGGAGGTTCGAATCCTCTCACCCCGACCAGAAACCCTTCCCGGCCAGCCACTTCTTAGCTGCTTCTGTGGCTGTGCGACTCGCCCTTTCGCAGCACTCTGTCAAGATGCTTGCTTTCAAGGAGGCTTCCGGTATCCGGACAGCCTGACTCGTCCCAGTGAAACCTTGAGCCGACTATAGGTCGCCTGTTTGACCCGGCATTTTTCGATTCATATAGTGAAATCTCGGTTACATTGTCGTTGCTGGGGCTATCGGTTGCTGGCCCCGGTCTCGCATTACTCAAGCTATTTAGTAACTACTGTGGACTGTTGGATAGACGTGTGATGTCAAAGACAGAAGTTGCGCTCGTAAGGACACAGGAACAGCCAAGTGAGCAACAGATAGAGGCTGCTGTCAGGAAAGCCGTGGAACTCGCAGGCGGTCTGGCCGGGATCGCTGCAAGAGGCAAGACGGTAATCATCAAACCCAACCTTGTAGCTCCAAAGCCTCCAGAGAGTGGAGCGACTACCAGTCCCATCATCTGCAGAGTAGTTGCCGACATGGTGCGAGAAGGTGGAGG
>CAZQML010000070.1:0-2671 GCA_964594245.1 uncultured Dehalococcoidales bacterium
CGGCGACGGCGGCTTCGGCTCTCGGCGCGCTTGGACTTGGCAGCGCCGTTGGGAAGGTGTTCTTTGGATGGCTCTGCGACCTAATTCCCCCGAAACGCGCATGCGCTATCGGCCTCACGCTTCAGCTCGCCGGCATCCTCGTTCTACTGACCATCCGGGCAGACTCGTCACTGGCGCTAATATGGGCCTACGCGCTGCTGCTGGGATTCGGCGTTGGCAGTTGGTTTCCGACCATGTCGATGCTCGTGAGCAGCACCTTCGGCCTCGCGTACTACGGCTCGGTCTTCGGCGTCATCGCCTTCCTGGAGAGCGCCGGCACTGCCATAGGCCCTCTGTTCGGCGGCCTCATGTACGACGCGACCGGCGCGTACTACCACGCCTTCGTCACATTCGCGCTCCTGTACGCCGTCGCAATACCCGCCATTCTCATGGTGAAGCGGCCCGCGCCATCGCAGCTCCCCGGCACCGACGTTACGTGAGTAGCGGTTGACTGGTCGCGCGTCTCTCACTCATCCCTTCCTGTTATCCTGTTAAAATGGGCGGTCGTCCACCTACGACGAGCATTCATGACAACTGAAATGTCGGATCCGCGCAAGGGTCGCATCTTCTATGGCTACTACCTCGTGGCCGCGACTTTCGTCTTCATGCTCATCTGCATCGGCTGCGGCTCGTATGCCTTCAGCCTGTTCGTGAGGCCACTTGAGGCCTCTTTCGGGTGGGGTCGCGGCCAGGTGATGCTAGGTTTCACCATCTTCTTCCTCACTATGGGAGTGACCTCGCCAGTGGTCGGCCGCTTCGTAGACACCTACGGCGCGCGCAGGGTTATACCGCTCGGCGCAGTAGTCATGGGTGCAGGTTTCATCATCGTAAGCCAGATGAGCCAGCTCTACCTTTTCTACCTCGGATACGTGCTCATCGGCACCGGAGCCTCAGGCATGGGTCAGGTTCCTTCCAGCGCCATAATATCCAACTGGTTCAAGAAACGGCGCGGTGCCGCGATAGGCTTCATGTCCGCAGGTATCGGCGTTGGAGGCTTCGTCATGGCCCCGGTCGTCGGCTACCTCATTGCGGAGTACGGCTGGCGAACGGCCTACTTCTCCATGGCCGTCATCATCTGGGTGGTGAGCATCCCGCTGGCGCTACTCGTCGTGCGGACAAAGCCCTCGGAGATGGGACTCTATCCCGATGGCGGAAGCCGGCCCGCGGAAGCAGTGCCTGGAACGCCTGTGGTGGCGGACACACCCGGCTTCACGCTGAAGCAGGCCATGCACACACCCGCGTTCTGGTTCATCTTCGCGTCGTTCCTTTTCGGCTGCTTCAGCGGTATGGGCCTGACGCAGACTCCGGTCCCGTTCTTCGAGGACATAGGCTATCGCGCGCAGATGGCTGCCGCGGCTCTCGGCGCCGCAGGAGTCGCGAGCGCCGTGGGGAAGATAACTTTTGGCTGGCTGTGCGACCGGATGCAGCCAAAGCGCGCGTGGGCCATCGGCCTCGCGCTGCAGGCGGCTGGCGCCCTTGTGCTGTTGAGCATCAACACCGGCTCATCACCAATGCTCATCTGGATGTGGGCGGTGTTGCTAGGTCTTGGCTCGGGTGCCTGGCTGCCGACGCTCTCGATGCTGGGCAGCACCAACTTCGGGCTTCTGGCCTACGGCGCCATCTTCGGGGCGCTCAACCTAGCGCAGAGCGCCGGCGCGGCGACGGGGCCATTCTTCGCTGGACTGATGTATGATGCCACCGGCACGTACCGGTGGGTCTTCGTCACGTTCGCACTCATCTACATCATCGCCATCCCCGCAATCCTGCTGGTGAAGAAGCCCAGGGCCATCCACTAGCGCCTTTCCTCACTGGCCTCACGCTTGACTCGAAGGTCGAGCTTCTCTCCCTCTCAGCACCAGAACGAGAAGCCCGATTACCGCGAACCCTACGGCCACCCAGACCACAGCATGGAAGCCTGCCTGCGTGGACTCCACTTCCACAGCCTGTGCGGCAAGCCCCTGTGCCAGGAGGACAGCTTCGGATGCCACCTTTGCGTAGATGAACGCCATGCCCGCGATGGCAAGGCCGAGAGAACTGCCTATCTGCCTCGTCGTCGCCACCATCGCCGATGCGGTCCCGAGCTGTGCCTTGGGTGTGCAACCCATAATGGTGCTCTGGATTGGCGCCACGAACAGCCCCATGCCGACACCAACCACAATCAGGAACGGCAGCAGGCCGAGGATGGTCGCGTCTGATTTCCAGGACAGCATCGGAAGCGTGCCCACGAACACGATCGCGATTCCCGCGGTCACGAGCACCCACGTCCCAACTTTGTCGGATAGCCGACCGCTGACGGGCGAGAATATGCCCCGCACGCCCTCCATGAGTGCCATCAACAAGCCTGCCGTAGCGGCGGGCAGTTGCAGCGACTGTATGAGAAAGAACGGCAGGCCAAAGCGAAGCGAAATGGTTGAGATGTAGAAGAGCGAGTGGGCAGCGTTGGCAGCGCCGAAAACCCGATTCGAAAAAAGAGAGAGGTCGAGCACGGGGTCGACCGACCTCTTTTCCGTCAGGATGAAGGCGACAAGCATCGCGATTCCAAGCGCAAAAAGCCCAATAACGTAAGGAGACGTCCATCCGAGGCTCTGTCCGCGGTTAATGGCCAGAAGCGTAGCGCAGAGGCCGATGAACA
>CAZQML010000071.1:0-17075 GCA_964594245.1 uncultured Dehalococcoidales bacterium
ACCATCCTTCGCGATGAGAAACGAGGCGTGATGGACTTCATTGCTTCCCTTGTCCGGGCTACCCAGCCATGTGGGATGCCGTTGAGATCGCGGTCGAAGAACAGGGGCACTATCTCTCGTTCGAGAAGCTCGTAGATGGTGCCGGCATCTCGTGCATCTTCCTCGGCAGGACTTGATGAGAGGGACTCGTCTCCTACAACCCATCCATTGGAGCCGTTGTAGCCTTCCGGCCACCACCCGTCTGGGAGGCTGAGCTGGAGGCTCCCGTTCATGCTCGCCTTCATGCCGCTTGTGCCGGACGCCTCACGTGATCGTCGGGGGGTGTTCAACCATACGTCGACGCCCCTGGTTAGGAGTCGGGCCATGTGCATGTCGTAGTCCTCGACGAAGGCGATACGGCCGAAGAAATCATGGTTGAGGGACCTCTGGTGTGTCTCCTGAAGCAGCCGCTTGGACGCGTCGTCTGCAGGGTGAGACTTTCCAGCAAAGACAATCTGGACAGGCCGGACTCGGTCTTTCACTATCGTCTTCAGGCGCTCGACATCATGGAACAGCAGCGTGGGGCGCTTGTACTCCGCGAAGCGGCGCACGAAACCGACGGTCAGCGCGTCCGGCTCGAACAGCGCGCCCATGGCGAGTGCCTGCTGTGCATTGCATCTTCCGCTGGCCCAGCAGTCCTGTGCCCGGCGAGTCATGACCGTGATGAGGCGCTGCTTCAGCCTGCGCCTGGCCTGCCATAGCTCCTCATCGGGTATCTTCTCGATGTCCTTCCACAGTGCCTCCTCATCGTGCCGCGACATCCAGTCCTTGCCCAGATACCGGTCGTACAGTGTCGCCAGTTCCGCGGCGAGCCATGTTGGCACATGCACGCCATTGGTTATGTGTGTGATGGGGACCTCTTCCTCGGGCACGTCGGGCCAGAGGCCATGCCACATCTTCCTGGTGACATCCTCGTGCAACCTACTGACGCCGCTGTTGCGTTCGGACGTGCGCAGTGCGAACGCCGTCATGTTGAACTGGCTTGAACTGTCCGGCTCGCCCAGTGCAAGCATCGAGTCGCGGTCTGCGCCTGGCAGGCGCCAATACCCCGAGAGGTACTCGTCCACGAGGCTGAACGGAAACACATCATGACCGGCCGGAACAGGGGTGTGTGTGGTGAACACCGTGCTTGCCCTGACGTGCTCAAGAGCGTCGGCCATCGACATCCCGCCCTCGACTGCCTGGCGTACTCGTTCCATCATCATGAAGGCAGTGTGTCCTTCGTTCGCATGCCACACGTTCGGCTTGATACCGAGGGCGTTCAGTATCTGCACGCCGCCGATGCCGAGGGCCATCTCCTGCTGGATTCGCCACGCCGGCTCGGCTATGTAGAGACGTGATGTCAGTTCCCGGTCCTCCGGGGTGTTGCCCTCAACGTCGGTGCAGACAAGGTAGAGCTCGACTCGCCCGACCCGGACGAGGTAGGCGCCGAGGTGGAGTGTGCGGTCTGCCAGTCTGATCGAGGTAAGCGGGCTACATCCGCCGTCTGGCGCCGGTAGAACGGGGGAGATGGGCGCCGCGCGGAAGTCGAGTTGCCGGTAGACCTCGTGCTGCCACCCGTTGTCGTCTATCTGTTGCTGGAAGTAGCCCCGCGGATACATCAGTCCAACGCCGAACAGCGGCACTCCCAGGTCCGAGGCCTCCTTCAATAGGTCTCCGGCTAGAATGCCAAGTCCTCCTGCATAGATAGGTAGAGAGCTGTGGATGGCGAACTCCGCCGAGAAATAGGCCAGAGCCGCCTGTCCGTGACGAGGACATTGCTGCTGGAACCAGCAGTCCTTGCTGAGCAAGTCCCGGTCAAATTCGGCGATAGCCGTGTCGTAGAGTTCGAGGAACTCCAGATCCCGAGCTGCAAACTGCAGCCGCGCGGGGTCAATCTCGCGCAGCATCTTCGCCGGGTTGTGGCCCGTCAATGACCACGAGGCATACTCGAGTGACCTGAACACGGCGCGTGAAGACCTGTGCCAACTCCACCACATGTTGTGGGCAAGCTCGCTGAGGCGTTCGATGCGGACGGGGAGAGCGTTTTCGTGAAGCATTCGTGTGACTTGCGGAAAAGCTCATGTTACAGCCAAGGTGACATGCCTGTCCAACTGTTCATCATATCCCTGGACCGGATGGTGGTCCCAGGGGTCAGGGTGTCCGCCCGTTGGAGCGGCACGCGAGCCGGGTTCAGACCGTCGTGAGACAGATCGGTCCATGTCCGCCGTGAGCGTCGGAGATTCGAGAGGAACAGTCCCTGCTACAAAGAGACCGGCAGGTACAGGACTTCAGGTGTGCCGGTTGTTCCGCCAGGAGCGGCGCCCGGTCGCTGTATCTGGATGTGGTAGGCACGTCTTTCGGTCCAGGACGACACTCGGACAGGTTTGCAGAGAGCTTGAGGTCACAGAACACGAGGATCAACTGGCCATTAGCGCAACTTTCCTTGACCGGGATCTGATTCCCTGGCAGCGGCCTCTTGCCCACTCATGGCCTTCCCTGATGCTACAATGCCCCGTGTTGTTGTCGCCGTGGTTGGCAAGCAGCAGACGGGCAGCAGTGAGGCTGTCGGAGGCTGGAAGATGAAAAGGTTTGTTCGGAAAGACGAGAAGGTTGCTTTACGTGTTCGCGTCAGTGAGAAGGATGTGCACTACGCCGGCGGTCTGGTGAACGGCGCCTATGTTCTCGGCCTCTTCGGGGATGTCGGCACGGAACTGATGGTCCGATTCGATGGTGACGAAGGCTTGCTCGCGGCGTACAACAGCATCGAACTGAAGGCGCCGATACGTGCCGGAGATTTCTTGGAAGTCTCCGGATGGATATCGAGAGTCGGCAATACGTCGCGCACGATTCAACTCGAAGCGTACTGCTACATCACCGTCACCGGGGCGCCTTTCGAGTCCTCCGCGGACTATCTTCCCGAGCCGGAACTGGTCGCACGAGCCGAGATGGTCACCGTGGTTCGTAAGGAGCAGCAGCGCTGCTCGGACTGACCTTCGCCGTATCGAACAGCCGCCATCTGCAGGGGCCGGCTGTGTGTGACCCCATGCTTCTAGCTAATTCGCCAGGGACTTCTGCGTGCTGCTACTGCTGCCCCGTGGGACCGCCGGTCGCGGGCTTGAGATAGGGCAGGCTAACTGGCCGAAAGGACAGGTTTGGACGCTCGTCGTCCCTCTGTATCACGATACTGCGTAGCCAGTCCCTGTCATTCGGTTCGGGGTAGTCGCTGCGGCAGTGAGCGCCGCGGCTCTCCGTACGTATGAGAGCTGCCCTGCACAGCATCTCGGCGCAAAGGAACAGGTTGTGGGTCTTGAGAAGGTACTGCAGGGCCTGGCCGGCCTCCGCGCGCAGAGCAGGGAGGCACCCGCGGAGTCGTTCAATCTCCTGAAGGGCTGCACTGAGGGGCTCCCCGCTGCGAATGACTCCTGCCTGCTGCCACATGATTCTCTGTAGCTCGGAGCGCAGCGCCCGTGCGTCCGGTCCGGACGGGCCGACGAGGGATTCCAGACGTCTGCATTCTGCAGCGGCAATCTCATCCGGTAGCCCGGGTGCGGGCAAGTGTGCTGCTGTCTTTGCGGCGGCGGCTCCTGCGATTGCGCCGAAGACGAACAGCTCGGATAGCGCGTTCCCTGAGAGCCTGTTTGCCCCGTGAACACCTCCGCAAACCTCGCCGGCGGCGTATAGGCCGCGGAGCGATGTCTCGGTTCTCTCGTTGATAATGACGCCGCCGAGATGGGTATGAGCGGTTGGCGCAACCTTGATGCGCATCTTCCCGCTGTTGGAGCCCCGGGGCAGCAGAGGGGCAATCTCCTCCAAGGCTGTCACGGGAAGCACAGACAGGTCGAGGAGAACCCCGCCGTCGCATCCTCTGCCTTCGAGCACTTCGCTCATCACAAGCCGGCTCACCATGTCGCGGGTCAGAGACACCGGGTCAGTCAGGCCATGCATGGCAAGGATGTCATCGCCCTCGGAGTTCAGCAGCCTCGCTCCTGCACTGACAACGACGATCTCGTAGAAGATGCCGTGAGAACCGTTGCCTGTCGCGAGAGGATAGAACTGCATGAACTCCATGTCTCTAAGCGGCAGTCCGGCCTCGTAGACGAGGGCGTAGCCGTCTCCGGTGGAGCCTGTGGAGTTGTCCGTCCTCCCGAATAGCTGCCCGGCGCCCCCGGTCGCCAGCACGGTTGCGCGCGCGGCGAATCGCTGGATTGCGCCGTCACGCGACAGCGCTACTGCCCCCAAAACCTGCTGGTCGTGCAGCAGCAGTCTGGTGACAAGCATTCCCTCGAAGAAACGGACCCCCCGCTGCTGTGCGTAGGCCCTCATGGGAAATGTGAAGTCCGTCCCGATGATGTGCTCGCCATACATCACGGTCGCCGCCCGGTGGCCCGGGGCGACGGAGTAGGCGAGCCACGGCGCTGCATTGGGCCGTGCAAGACGCACCCCGAAGCGGTCGAGCTGCGCTATCTCGCCAGGCACACGCAAGGCGAGCAGCCTTGCGAGAGACTGGTCTGCGAGGTAGCGGCCGCCCGCGACAGTGTCCTCGAAGTGCTGTTGCCAACCTTCGGGTTCGGAACCAGTCTTTCCGGGCAGCCTCACTGAGGCGAAGCCCCCTCCGGACATTGCTGTCAGGCTTCCATAGCCGACGCGTGATTGCGAGACTATCCCAACGTTCGCGCCCGCCTCGGCCGCTTCGATTGCCGCGCGCAGGCCCGCCCCACCACCGCCGATGACCAGGACGTCAAGCCGCTCGGTTGCACGCTGTTCCATTTCTACGCCGGAGATTTGTGACTCGCCGCCATCTCGCCGGCGGTGGAGATTGTGCGCTGAAGTCTCTGTGCCAGTACGTATCTGGCCGACGTGTGGCCGGCCATCTTGGCGCACAGGAAGCTTCCGAACAGGCCGAAATACAGAGGCGTCTCCTCTATTACCGCGAGTCCGACCCTGGCGAGTTCCCGGCGCAGGTCCTCGAGATTGAATCCTGAGTCGCATGTGGCGGTCCAGCCAAGGATTGCCCGCTCAAAGGCAATGTGCTGCTTACCGGGCTCCTCCATGAGGAGCACGCCGCCGTCTCGCAGGACCCTCGCAACCTGCGCCAGCCCCTCCCGCCACCTAGAGCAGTGGTGGAGGACTCCCAGTACGAAGGCCGCGTCACATGAGCGGTCGGCCATGTGGAGGTCTGTGATGTCGCCAACGAAGACCGTGGCAGGGAGTCCACGTGCTCTGGCCCGTTCCACCTGCTCCGGCATCGCGTCGAAGGCGAGCAACTCGCGCGGCCGGAACATCTCCCAGATGAGCGAAGTGCTGTAGCCTGAGCCGCAGCCGGCGTCCAGGACTACGGCGTCAGCCAGGTCGATTCCGTGCCTTCTCAACGCGCCGTCGAACAGCCGGAAATCCCAGTACTTGAGCAGGAGTTCTCGCGCCCGGCTGTTCATGAGGCCGAGCTCGCCAGGTCCAATCGGAGTGCCCGGGTGGCCTTCGCCGCCTGAACCGCTGGTCTGTGACATCAATGCTCCTCGGCCCTGCCCGAATGTATGACGGCGCCATATTATACATCCGCGGGAGGGGAGTTTGGGATACGCCTGGCACTTGAGTTTATGGGCGCGCCTCTGCTAGAGTCGACGATTGCAGGGAGGGTCCAGCAGAATGAAAGTACTGGTCACGTACAGGGATATCCCGGGGCGCGGGCTCATCGAGGGCCTGCGGGAGCGATTCGAAGTCCAGGTGAACACGCATGACGAGCAGATGGCGCGAGAGGAACTGCTCGCTGCAGTCGCCGATGTCGACGCGCTCGTGTGTCTCCCCAGTGAGAGCATCGATGCGGAGCTGCTGGATGCGGCTCCGAAGCTGAGGGTAGTCTCGAACTACGCGGTCGGATTCAACAATGTAGACGTGGATGCGGCGACGGTGCGGGGCGTGATGGTCACGAACACGCCGGATGTCGTGACCGATGCTACGGCGGACCTTGCGTGGGCGATACTCATGGCGATTGCGCGGGATATTCGCGTAGTCGACCGTTTCGCGAGGTCCGGCGAATGGAAGGAGTGGCGTCCGGAGGCGTTCATGGCCGCGGACATCACCGGGGCGACGCTCGGGATAGTGGGGTTGGGAAGAATCGGACAGGCGATGGCCAGGCGCGCCGCAGGCTTCGACATGCGCGTGCTGTACTCGGATGTGCATCGTGCCGACCAGGAGATAGAGCGACGCCTGGGTGTGGAGTTCGTTGAGATGGACTCCCTCCTGCGAGAGTCCGACTTCGTGACTCTACATGTGCCGTTGAACGATGCCACCCGTCACCTCATCGGTGAGAGGGAACTGTCACTGATGAAACCCTTGGCGTACCTTGTCAATGCATCGCGCGGACCTATCGTCGACGAAAGGGCTCTCGTGGAAGCGCTGCGGGAGCACAAGGTGGCCGGCGCCGCGCTCGACGTGTACGAGAATGAACCCCGGCTGGCGGAGGGCCTTGCAGCTCTGGACAACGTGATTCTGATTCCCCACCTGGGGGCCAACTCGAGGCGCACGCGCGACAGGATGGCGGAAATGACCGTGGAAAACGTGGTTGCTGCGTTGTCGGGAGATGTGCCGCCAAGTCTCGTGAACCCCGGAGTACTCCCGAACAGGAGGGGACTTCACGCGTGAAGATTAGCGCCGGAGCTTTTTGACTCGACTTCCTTCTCGTACGGAGTCTTCGAGAGGGAAGCCGCGAGCAGGAGTGCCCCAACTGCCATGGCGGTGATTACGATGAACGGCAGGCGGTAGCTCCCAAGGACGTCAAATGCCCTGCCCGCGAGCACCGGGCCGGCTGCACCTGTTATGCCTCCCCCTGCCATGATGACGCCGAATATCGCCCCGTGCGAGATGGTGCCGAAGAGTTGCGCGACAACGGGGGCGATTAGTGTGAAGAAGCCCCCGTGGCTGAGCCCGTATAGAGCGGCGAAGACGTAGAGCATCCACAGGGAGTCGGCGAACTGCAGCCAGACGAGCGCTGAGATGAGAGGGACGAAGCAGAGCAGCAGCGCCTTCCGTGAGCCCACTCTGTCAATCACGAAGCCAATGATGGCCCTTGCCGCGATGCTCGTACCTCCGATGATTGCGAGAATGCCTGCCGCGCCGACGGAGGATACTCCGAGGTCCTCCGCGTGGGGCACGGTGTGGACCATGACAACCTCTGCGGAGGCTATCAGAAGAAGGTACATGGTAAACAGAGTCCAGAACTGGCGGATGTGCAGTACCTGCCGTAGCGGCGTTCCTTCCTCCGGCCTCTCCGTGGCTGTCGGCGTGATTGGCTCGCTGGCGCCGTAGGCGTGCAGGCCCATGACAGACGGGTCGCGCTTTATGAATTGCGCCATGACGGTTAGCGCGACGATGGCAATGACCCCGAGCACGACATAGGCCGTCCTCCAGCCCTGCGTCTCGATGAGATGGCTGGCCAGTAGGGGAATGGCCACCATGCCGACGCCGGTCCCGACTTTGGCGATGCCTGTGACCGTGCCCCTCTTCTTCACGAACCAGCGGGCTATGGTGGATAGGGGCACGACGTCGGCGCCGCTCATGCCGATTGCGAGTATGGCGTAGAAGACATAGACCTGCCACAGGCCGTTCAATCCGGACATGAGGACGTAGCCCAGTCCGAAGCAAGAACCGCAGATAACCAGCGTCAGCCGGGGGCCATGCCTGTCCACCATGGCTCCGGCTGGCAGGTTCATCAGTCCAAGGATGAGCCAGCCGATGGAAGCCACACCGGCAACCTGCGCACGCGTCCAGTCAAACTCGTTGAGCAGCGGGTTGAAGAAGAGCCCGAAGCTGCGGTAGGTTCCCCAGAAGACAGCCTCGATCAGGAAGCCCAGTGCGGCGATGACGTAGCCGTAGTAGAGTCGATGCGGCGCACGAGTCTCAGTCACCGGTGCATCCTGTCTTCGGACGCGCTGTGATGCAACGCAGCCGTGCGGTGCTGCCTAGGCGCCACCGCTCTCCTGCCACTCCTTCTTCATCCTCTGGTAGTTCGCGACGTTCTCCGAGATCATCTCCCGAATCGGCAACTGGTAGGGACAGCGCTCCTCGCACAGGCCACAATCCGTGCACCCGGATGCTTTCTCCATGAGGGCGGCAATCCAACCCGTAACGACGTTCTTTCGAGGCATCCGCTTGACCATCGTGGGGAACGACATGACGCCGGAGATGGGGATGCCTGCCGTGCAGGGCTGGCAGTAGTCGCAGCGGCGGCAGAAGCGGTGGCCGGTTTCTGCGCGGATGCGGTCGATTTCTGCGTTCTCAGCATCTGTGAGTTCCGTAGTGCCCTCAACGATGCCGATGACTTCCTCTATCTCAGCGAGGCGCTCGATGCCTGGAATGGGGACTACGTTGTCGTATTGCAGAAGATACTTGATAGCGAGCGGCGCATTGTCGATCAATCCGCCTGCGAAAGGCTTCATGGCGATGAACCCCACATCGTGTTGTGCGGCGAGCGCCGCCAGCTCCTCTCCCGGCTCATGAGCAATGAAGTTGAATGGGTACATCACGGTCTCGAACCGCCCTGTCTTGACCGCCTCCTTGGCCACGTCTATCTGATGGCAGGTGATGCCGATGTGCTTCACCTTTCCGTCACGCCTCGCCTGCTCCACGACGGGGAACGGCCCATCGGGGGAGAGGACCTTCTCCAGGTCCGGGAAGGTGCTGACATTGTGAAACTGGTACAGGTCGATGGAATCCACCTGAAGCATCTTCAGGCTTTGTGCCAGGTGCGCAGCGATTCCATCAGGTTCTCTGCTCTGTGACTTGGTGGAGATAATGACCTCTCCCTGCCAGCCTTCGAGTGCCCGGCCCATGCGCCCTTCACTCGTGGAGTACGCGTTTGCGGTGTCGAGATAGGTCACTCCCAGGTCCAGACAGCGCTTGACGACGGCTATCGCGTCGTCATCATCCAGCCTCTGTATGGGGATTGCGCCAAAGCCCACGCGGGACACCATGAGTCCGGTCTTGCCAAGCCTCTTCTTCTCCATTGTCTGCTTCTCCTTCTCGCCCGCTACGGGCGGACCTCAGTTGTTGCCCGGGTGTTTCGTCTGAGGCGCGTGTGACATCAGGAACACCGGTTCCTGCATGCCTGGTATTATGCCCGACTCGGCGACCTCGAATCCAAAATGCCTGTATAGCGACACGTGGTCATCTCCAAACGTCTCCAGGTAGCAGGGGATGGAATCGGCATCGGCACGTTCAAGAACATATCTGAGCATCCTTTCACCCATTCCCTTGCCCTGGTGCTCCGGCTTCACGGCAATGAGCTGCAGATAAAGATGTTCTCCCTGGGCTATCCTTCGGCGTTGTGCCAGCAAGTATTCGTCTGTGGCCATGACGCGGCGTCGTGACTCCCCGGACACGTGGAGACCCCATAGCCCTCCTGCTCGAAACACTCTCCACAGTGTCATCGTGGCGGTCGTGTGGGGCAACCAGCACGCCACGCCCTCGATGCCCGGACCGGGCGCATTCGCTACACCGTACAGTACGGTGTAGTTCACCATGAACCTGAACATCTCCAGCGCGCCTCGACCTCTTTCGGCGATATCAGGGAAGAAATGGCGACTGAGTGGAGCATCGCGGAACGCTTCCTCGCAGACGGCTGCCGCGGCAACGACACTCTGTCGGCCTATTCGTACGGGGCTCTCCATCTCTCTTCAGACGACTGCCACTATGGAAATGCTCGCCACGACGTGACACAGTGCCGGGCTGTCCTAGAAGCCTGATAATATCATGAGAGAACCTCGTCAGCCGAACGGCCTCTTCTTCCCCGAGAGTCCACGCTCCGCATGCACCGTCTCCCTGTCCCTCCCATTCGAGGCTGGCGGTCCCTGGTCTCAGGTGCGGACAATCAGCTTCGTGTGTGTCAGGATTTGCTTCCCCGGGCCAGGTCAGAGTCCGTTTCATCCATGGGCCTACCTGTGCTACTATTGTGTTAGCCAAGTCTAACAACATGGAGAGACAGGTCTTGAAGATGGAGAAGAGAGAGGAAGAGGGGATGTCATCAGAAGAGCGCTCCGGCGTACGCCATCGCAGCCCGAGCATGGAGGACTACCTGGAAGCCATCGGGATGCTTGAGGACGAGCACGGACTGGTGCGGGTCACGCAACTGAGCGATGCACTGAACGTACGCAAGCCCAGCGTCACTGCGGCCGTAGGGAGACTCACCCAAGAGGGACTGGTGGTGCACGAGAAGTACGGCTCGGTTGAGCTGACGCCGCGTGGCAAGGCGGTTGCCGATGATGTCTGGAGGAGGCATGAGGCTCTCTGGATTTTCCTCGCGGAGATTCTCGGAGTGTCGGAGGAGACGGCGGAAGAGGATGCCTGCAAGCTGGAACATTACCTCAGTCCTGACGCGACCGAGCGGCTCGCCCGCTTCGTCGAGTTCGTTCTCGAGGGAGAGAAAGGTCGACCGCCGTGGCTGGATGACTTCGGCGCCGAATTGACCCGGATAGGATTGGCGACGAACAGGTCTCCGGGCCGCAGCGCAGGGACAGAGACGCCCGCGCGGGGGAGGGACTAGCGCCGTGTTTGGATGGTGGAGGAAGAAGCGACGGGGTCCCATCGACGGCGAAGCTGCCACTATCGCGACTATGAAGCCCGGCGAGCGAGGAACAGTCGTCGATGTCGGTGGCGGTCGGCGGATGGTAGAGCGCCTTGCGGTGCTCGGCATTAGACCGGGAAGACAGGTCACCAAGGTCAGCTCTATGCTGCTCGGTGGGCCGGTGACTATTGAAGTGGACAGGTCTCAGGTTGCCATAGGATTCCGTGCTGCAAACAGGATACTGGTGGACGTGAAAGTGAAATGAGAGTACTGCTCATGGGTAGCCCGAACGTGGGCAAGAGCGTCGTCTTCTCACGCCTGACAGGTGTTCGGGTCATGTCCTCCAACTACCCGGGCACAACAGTCAACTACACCGAAGGCAGAATGAAGGTAGGGGGCGAGGAGGCCCAGGTCATCGATGTGCCCGGCACATACACGCTTGACCCGACTTGCGAGGCCGAGGAGGTCGCGCTCCGGATGCTCTCTCTCGGCGACGTCGTCGTCAACGTCGTGGATGCCACGAATCTCGAGAGGAATCTGTTCTTGACACTGCAGCTGCTCGAGCGGGAAGTGCCCATTGTGGTAGCGCTGAACATGTGGGACGACACCGCCCACCGGGGTATCTCGATAGATGTCGCCAGGCTGCAGGAGCAGCTGGGAGTCCCGGTGATTCCGACCGTTGCGGTGTCCGGCCAGGGCATCAAGGAGATGGTTGAGGCGATTCCTCAGGCAGTGGTGGCCCACCATGCAGAGCGGACCCGTGATGAACGCTGGGCTGCCATCGGCCGTATCATCGATAGTGTCCAGGTCGTCAGCCACCGCCATCATACCTGGGTTGAACGGCTTTCCGACGCGACGGTGAAGCCCGTGCAAGGTGGAGTCATCGCCCTTGGCGTGCTGGCGCTTAGCTTCGCGGCCATCCGCCTGATAGGAGAGACGCTGATTTCGCATGTGCTGGACCCCCTGTACGAAGCCCTGTGGCTGCCTGTGGTGCAGCGGGTAAGCGATTCGCTGGGTGGTGAGGGGGCTCTGCACTCAATCCTCATCGGAAGGGTTTCGGGCGGAGTCGTTGACCCGGTAGAATCCTTCGGTCTTCTCTCAAGCGGTCTGTACGTGCCGTTCGCGATGGTGTTGCCCTACATCGTGGCGTTCTACTTCGTTCTTGGCCTGCTGGAGGATGCCGGCTACCTGCCGCGACTGGCTGTGCTTCTCGATTCGGGGATGCACCGTATTGGCCTCCACGGCTACGCGATAATCCCGACGCTGCTGGGGCTCGGGTGCAATGTTCCTGCGGTGATGGCTACCCGGATTCTCGAGAGCAGGCGGGAACGCTTCATCGCCGCGACTCTGGTATCGGTGGCTATTCCATGCGCTGCTTTGCAGGCGATGATAATCGGGCTCGTTGGTGGCTATGGTGCCCGCTACGTCCTGCTTGTCTACGGAACGCTGTTCCTGGTGTGGCTTGTGCTGGGGGCGATTCTGCATCGTCTCATGAAAGGCTTCAGCCCCGAGCTGCTGATTGAGATACCGCGCTACCGTTGGCCGCTGCCTGGATTCGTGCTGAGAAAGCTGTGGGCTCGGGTACACGGCTTCCTCCGGGAAGCCTTACCTGTCTTCTTCGCAGCCATTGTGGGTATCAACCTCCTGTATCTGGCGGGAGCCTTCGATGCGCTGGCACGGGCGGCTGCGCCGGTGATGACCAGGCTCCTTGGTTTGCCTAGCGAGTCCGTGGTAGCGCTCGCCGTCGGCTTTCTGAGGAAGGATGTTGCACTCGGATTGCTGGCGCCGCTCGCACTCACGCCCGAGCAGTTCGTCATTGCAAGCGTTGTCCTTGCCATGTCCTTCCCCTGCGTGGCGACGTTCGCCGTGCTGTTGCGGGAGTTGGGACCCAGAGACACGGCCAAGTCCACAGGGATAATGCTGCTGTCTGCGTTGACGGTCGGGGGCATCCTGAACGCGGTGCTGTAGGGAACCCCCAGCCGTGTAGAGCCTGCAGCCGCAGTCAGGATGGCAAGAGACGCATCTGTTGTGTCCCTGTGGCCAGCCCGCTCCTCCGTTGACAGGCCTTCTTTCGGCGAAGCCTGCGTGCACATCACCGGGGCGAGGGATTGCCTGGTGCGCATGGAGTGGAATCGGGGTGTGCGGTGTGAAGAAGCGCACGGAAGAGAAGTCGTTCACACGGTTGCGTTTTGAAGCTTGCCTGTCAGGCGCTAGAATAGAGACAGCCTGACTTTCCCAGAGATGAGGCACAAGGGCGGTTATTCCCATGGCAGGAAAGAATGATGTCGTCTACACAGCGCACCCCTCTCTGCGGCAGCCGTATATGGTCGTCGGGTTGAATGGCTGGGTTGATGGCGGCGAAACGGCAACAGGGAGTCTCCGCTTCCTCCGGCGGAAGCTCCGGCCCCGCAAACTCGCTGAGATTCCGCTGGGACGCTTCCACGTCTACCAGGTGCCGGGTCAACTCTCGCTGCGGCCCTACAGCCGGGTAGAGGAGGGAATTCTGAAGGAGTACCGGCCCCAGCGCAATGTGTTCTACTACTGGGAGAACCCTCACGGCGACAGGGATGTCATCCTCTTTCAAGGCGCTGAACCCAACCTGAACTGGGAGCAGTATTCCGCCGCCGTGCTAGGGGTTGCCAGGGAGTTCGAAGTCAGCCGAATCTACATGCTGGGCGGCGTGCTTGACAAGACGCCTCATACCCGGGAGCCTGCAGTGTCCTGTGTCTGCACAAGCGAGGAGTTGCGGGACGAGTTGGCGCAGTACGGCATAGACCCCACGGACTATGAAGGGCCCGGAGGTGTGCGGACCACACTTCTGTACCTGTGTCAACGTCTGCATCTGGAGATGGCCATACTCCACGCGCGGGCGACCTACTACCCCGAGTTCAACATGGTCATTGCGCACAACCCGAAGGCGATTCGGGCCGTGGTCAAGCGGTTGAACAGACTGCTGTTGCTGGACCTGGACCTCGGGGAACTGGACCGGCAATCGAGTGAGTTTGAGGCACGGATCTCATACATGGCGCTGCAGAATCGCGAGTTTCGGTCCTACGTTGAAGCCCTGGAGAAGGAGTACGGCGAGCCGCAACCTGATGATACCCCCGAGTTTTCCCCGGACGAGGCGGTTCAGGCGGTGGAGGAGCTTCTCCGTGACCATTCGAATGACAAGGGCTAGCGGCCGCTCCCGGCCCGCTGCCCGTCCCTACCCCTATTGAAGCGACGAAGCGTGTTGGCCTGGCAGGCCGCTTCCGGGCAGGGGGCTATCACAGATACATCGTAGCCTGATAGACTTGCCTGTCTTTGCCCAGAGCTTCGCAGTGAAAACACGTCGTTACTACGGCTACACCATAGTTTCCGCATGCTTCTTCATGCAGGGAGCTGCGGTAGGTGCGCTTACGACCTACGGTGTCTTCCTCAAGTATCTGCAGGCTGAGTTTGGCTGGTCACGTGCATTCATATCGGGCGGCTCGGCCGTCGTCCTCGTCGTAATGGGAATCTTCGGTGTTCTTTTTGGCCGACTGAACGACAGTCTTGGTCCGCGCCGAATCCTCCTCGTGTCCGGCCTGGTTCTTGGTAGTGGCTACCTGCTCATGTCCCAGCTTCACGCAGGATGGCAGCTCTACGTGTTCTACGGGGTGTTCGTCGGGATAGGGATGAGCACCCATGACATCGTGACACTGTCGACTGTGGCGCGCTGGTTCAGGAAGCGACGTGGGATGATGAGCGGCGTCGTGAAGGCAGGCACAGGTGTGGGGCAGTTCCTCGTGCCGCTGATTGCCAGCTCCCTTATTCTGGCCAATGGGTGGCGGAGCACATACCTTGTGATTGGCGCCGTCATACTGATTGTGTACGTCATCGCGTCGCGATTGGTGAAGCGTTCTCCCGATGAAATGGGGTTGCTCCCCTATGGCGGACCGGAGCCGGACGGGAGTGACACGCAGACAACAGGTCTTAGTCTGAGACAGGCAGTCAGAACGCCCCAATTGTGGCTTTGCTGCCTGGCGTACCCTTGTATTACGTTCAGCGCCATGACCGTCATCGTGCATATCGTTGCACACGGCTCAGACATGGGGATGTCGGCTACGAGTGCGGCGGCGGTGGTATCTACCGTCGGGGCTGTCAGTGTTGCCGGACGGCTTACCATGGGGACCATCGGTGACCGCATAGGCAGTCGCCGCTCCTTTCTCTTCTGCTTCGTCTTCTTCATTGCCTCTCTTGTCTGGATTCAGTTCGCTACTAGGGGCTGGATGCTGTTTGTCTTCGCGGTCTTGTACGGCTTCGCGCATGGTGGCTTCTACACGATGCTGTCACCGACCATAGCCGAGTTGTTCGGCATGAAGGCACACGGCGCCATATTCGGCCTGGTCTACTTCTGGGGGACGCTTGGTGGAGCGGCAGGACCTGTGGTTGCCGGCTGGATATTTGACGCACAGCAGTCGTATGACACCGCCTTCAAGTTGCTGCTGGGGTTGGGGCTCCTTGCCCTTCTGCTGATGCTCCGTGTCCGTCCTGTGAGGACAGTCACGGAGACGTCTGCCCCCGCGTGAAGCAGGGAGACGTTCTGGTCTCTTGGTCCGCGCGCAGTCATGTCGACCCTGTTCATTGTGTATGATTGGCCTGCGGACGCTGTCAACGGGAGGCGACGTGAAATACGAGCATGACCACATTCACCTGACCACGCAGGATGTCGACCGGAGGGTTGCGTTCTATATGGATGCCTTCGGTGCCACAGTGACAAGCTCCGTGGAGTCCTTCGGCATCAAGATGGTGAACCTCGATGTCGGAGGAGCTCCCGTTCGCATTTCGAACCGCACCGGCGTTGAGAAGAAGTTGAGCGATGAACGCGGTGAGACCGTGCTGGCCGACGAGGGCTACCATCACTTTGGCTTCCTTGTGGACAACATCGATGCCTGTGTTGCCGACCTCGTGTCGAAGGGAGCCGTGATAGAAGTCGAAGTTGGGCAGGCCACGCCGACTCTTCGTTGTGGCTTCTTGAAGCTACCTGGCGACGTGCGAATCGAAGTCTGCCAGCGGCTCGAGTGACTCCGGCGACCCAGGGCGCCGGTCACTGCCCCTGTGGAGATACTGGCCGGCCCACGAGTCAGAACGTCAACTGAATGCGCAAACGATACTTCTACGGCTACAACATCGTCGGGGCCGGATTCCTTATTCAGGCTGCCGGCGGTGGTGCAATGGCAACCTACGGCATCTTCTTCAACTACATGCAGACCGAGTTCGGCTGGGACCGTGCGCTCATATCCGGCGCGACTTCCGTGACGTTTCTTGTGATGGGCAGCGCCGGCATCGTGTGCGGGCGTTTGAACGACAGGATTGGCCCGCGACTCATCATGACGGTGGCCGGGGTTGTTCTGGGTTCGGGATATCTTCTCATGTGCCCGCTCACTTCTCCCGTGCAGCTCTACCTGGCAATGGGCGTTCTTGTTGGAGTCGGCATGAGCACACAGGACGTGCCGACACTCTCGACCGTTGCGCGATGGTTCGTGCGGCGCCGGGGCATGATGAGTGGCATCGTCAAAGTGGGCACGGGCTTCGGGCAGCTGGCATTTCCCCTTGCTGCGGGCGCGCTCATCGCGGCATTCGGATGGAGGAACGCGTATCTCTTCATAGGTATCTCGGTGCTCGTGACGGTCGTCGTCGCCGCTCAAGTGCTGCGTCGCGACCCCGGTCGGATGGGGCTACGTCCTGATGGCAACATCGTGGCGCAGGGTGCTGAGACCCGCGACCGGGAGGAGGGCTTGTCGTTCCGGGCGGCGGTCAGAACGCGACAGTTCCGGCTGCTATGTTGCGCCAACTGCCTGATGTTCTACTGCCTCATTACGATGTTTGTCCACCTCGTGCCGCATGCAGTGGATACCGGGATAACGATCGGCCGCGCCGGCATGCTGGTCTCGGTGATGGGAGCCGTGAGTATGGTGGCGCGTCTGGGAATGGGGGCGGCCGCAGACACCATTGGCGCGAGGCGCGCGTACCTTGTGTGCTTCGCCGTCCTTCTTGCCGGATTCCTCTGGCTGCGCACTGCGTCAGCGATGTGGATGCTCGTGCTGTATGCGGCCGCCGACGGATTCGCTAGAGGTGGTTCGTTTGCGGTCATGTCGCCTATGGTTGCCGAGCTGTTCGGCACGCGGGCACATGGCTCGCTTTTCGGAATCGTGAACTTCGCGGGGACTCTGGGGGGAGCGCTTGGCCCTCTTGTGGCAGGACGGATGTTCGACCTTACCCGGAGTTATCAGTCGACGTTCCTGCTTCTCATCGTGCTTGCGGCGGCGGGCCTTGTCGTGACTGCACTCCTCAAGCCGGTACCGGTCAGGTAGACTTGAGGCCTACAGGCGGGGACAACCACCAGGCTTCGCACGGTCTGACGGAAGGCAGCTTTCACGTGGCTCAGTCGCAGGACGTGAGCCTCTCTCCGCAGAGCGCATCGTACGTATTCAAGGCCTCAGTCGCACCAGAGACCTTCTCCCGGAGTGTCGGGTAC
>CAZQML010000072.1:0-2920 GCA_964594245.1 uncultured Dehalococcoidales bacterium
TTGCCGGACTTCTGGTTTCGGATGTAGGGGTCGTTCGCGAACGACCCGGTGGGGGTGGGTGGTGGTTTCCGAGGTAGGGGCACGTTGCACGTGCCCGGTGGAGAGGGGGTGGTTCGTAACGTAGGGGCGGGCTCCCATGCCCGCCCGATGGTGGTCGTGGCCGGCCGCTCATCTCTCGTGCTACTACCGTACTAGTCGGCGGAGTACTCGACAGTCAGCGTCGGCAGGCTGCCGCGTTCCCAATGCAGCAGGTCCCTGATTCCGTCGAAATCCGAACGTGGGTCCGTGAACTGCAGGCGGAACTGGAACTCGTTCTCGCCAAGCTCCTCCTGGAGTGCGTCCCGGAAGCCGGGGGAGCCCGTTGGGATGTCCAGGTCGGCGAAGTTGCACCATTCCTCGATCGGGTTGGTGAGCTTCCCCGTCCAGTACTGGCCGCCAAGCGAGCCGTACTCGTGTACATAGGCGCGCAGACATCCGAGGCCCGGGAACGGGCGGGCATACGGAATGTCGTAGCCGGACAGGTCGAGGATGACCCGCGTAATGGTCGCATCATCGGGGATGTCTGAGATGTCGAAGGTGAAAAACCCCTGGATATCCCTGTCCGCGTCGTCGTCGCCCACGTACATGCCTATCGTCCTTTCAACCCCGCTGCTGCGGATATAGCCGCTGAGCTCACCGTCTGCCGTGAGCGTAACCTGGCTCACGTCGGTCTGCTGCACCCTGACGATTACGCTGGCGATGACTGCAAAATCGCCGCTTGTTGCCGTCAGCTCGTAGGTGGTAGTCACATCCGGTGTAACCACCATCGAGCCGCTCGCCGGCACCGTGCCGATGCCGTGGTCGATGCTGACCGACGTCGCGTCAGAGACGTTCCATGACAGCGTGACGCTCTCACCCGGCTCGATGGTCGGGGGCGACGCATTGAAGTCTGTCACCCTCGCCATTACGGCAGCGCCCGCAGGGAGCACCTTCACGGAGCCATGTACCCTGTCAGACCACGCGTCATTATTGTCCTGCACCATGAAGTCGATGACGTGCACGCCCGCCGAGAGCGAATCAGTCTGGAATGCAGGCAACCGGCTCAGCTCACCATCCAGGTCCGAGCGCCAGCGGTAGCCCACCACCTCGCCATCAGCATCGGTACCCTCGCCGCTGAACGTAACCGTCTCTCCCTCGGTCGGCTCTGCCGGCGAAATGGAGGCTATGTACGCTTCGGGGGCCTGGTTCGATTCAGGCGACATGTAGGAGCACCCGGCCAAAAACAGCAATGCACAAACGATAGGCAATGCCTTATTCATCTTCGCACCTCCCAGTCATAGTCGGGTCCTCGCTCTACCAGCAGCATAGCGTTTCTTTCTCCAGACTGCAACGGGGAGGGTCACTGGCCTGCTATCTGGTTCCGCGCTCTTTCCGGGACTCCAGTGCCGCGTTGAGGACACACATGAGCGTGACGCTCATCTGATAGTCTCTGATAGCTCAGGAATCTCCCGGTGATATCTCTTTCACCCGCCCCACCTCACCAGTCACAAGCCGCACCTTGATGCCATGTGGGTGGGATGATGACTTTGTCAGAATGTCCTTGACGAGGCCTTCTGTTGTCTTTCCCGTTCGCTGGTCTTGCTTCAACACGACCAGAACGCGTTGCCCCGCTCTGATGCTTGTGCGAGTGGGTGCATCCATTTGATTGTCGTTCGGGTCGTCCCGCATGCCACATTATGGATTATGGGGACACCTTGCGTATCTCGGAATCATGGAGACAGCCTACTGGTCTCGGTCGGCGCTAAGCTGAGAGCGACCCGTCGGGCGGTGGCATCGGCTCAGCGCGGAGGTGGAGTCGTCGCTGGTCTTCCAGTCCGTGTTCGTCGCTGCTCGTCCGTGCTCTTGGGGTCCCGTGTCAGGTCTGGGAATGAGCATTGTGTCCCCGGAATTCTGGTTTCCGAGGTAGGGGCACGTTGCACGTGCCCGGTGGAGAGGGGGGGTGGTTCGTAACGTAGAGACGGGCTCCCATGCCTGCCCGCGGGCGTGCGTTGGCACTGCAGTCGCTGGGGCCCACGCACAGTGAAATAAGTATGGTGTCGCCGCATTTCGCACGGCGGGGTAAATCCGGGGGTGGAAGCCATTGGCTGTGGAACTCGTCACCCGGAACTCGCTGACTCGTAGCTCTCCCGCTGCGGGCGTATGCTGTCCCCGCAACTCGGGATTCCCAACTACACAAGCGTTGGCGTGCTGCCGGTCGCTAGCAAGTGCAGGAGCGCCAGCAGCACCATATACACCAGCCAGCCGATAAGAGCGGTCAGGATGGCCCGCCACGTGGAGAAGTCCAGAGCCTGGCGCACCGCGATGATGGTGGCCACCAGCCGCCAGACTGACCCGCACAGCACAATGATGCCACCGATAGTGGGCACGAATGCGAATACACGCAGGAGTCCCGGCGTGCTGGCGAAGCCCATCGTCCGAAGCAACTCACCCCAGGTGGAGGACGTCTTCGGCCCCTTGAGGATGCTGACCCCAATCATGTACGCGAACAATGCCCACAATAGCCAACCTACGATTGCGGCCGCCACCCCGTACATCAATCCGTAGATGAAGCGTTCGGCGCCAACCGCGATTACCGCGTCCAGCCCGGTCCCGATGCCCGTGGCTGCACTCACCAGAACGACCACCAGCAATGCTTGACCGATGGCGCTGCTGTCAGCCTCAACTTCCTCGTAGAGCGCCGGCTGAAGTCGAGCCGCTCTCACCATGCGTTTGAAGAGCGAGGTAGTGGACGCCATGAATTCACCTCCAGGATGATTGCTTGCCTATGGTAACTGGCGCCAGCCCCTGCAATCAAGAGTCCCGCACAGATTGCGCACGCGGGTGTGCGTAGGCACGGCGCGTGGGCGCGTCTCCGCGTATGGAAATGAGTATGGTGTCCCCG
>CAZQML010000073.1:0-8260 GCA_964594245.1 uncultured Dehalococcoidales bacterium
TAGCTGCGTCGGACCCGGCCTCACCGCAGCAAATCTGCACCTGGACGCGGTCATACCGAACTTCCTCATCCAGGAATTGTTCTACCCGGACAAGCCTCTCTACGATGAGATACTCACGGACGACTTCCCGATACTGAAGGATGGCTACGTAGAGTTGCCCACGAAGCCCGGCCTGGGCATCGACATCAACGAGGAGGCCATCCGGAACAGGCCGTTCAAGCATCACCCATCCGGCGGCCATCTGTGGAAGTCGCTGAGGCGAATGGGCGAGTAGGGCCCGTCAACAAGGCGTTGACACTGTGTCACCAGATATCGGTATAATTGCTGGATTCGAACGAATAATCCCCACAGGGAGGAGCAACCATGAGCGAGCAAACAAAGAGACTGCGAGCGCTACTCAGCGGGCCGAAGCCCCTGGTCAGCATGGGGGTCTGGGACCCGTACAGCGCCATGGTGGCCGAACAGGAAGGATTCGAGTCATTGACCATCTTCGGGTCTCTGGTCACGTGGTCACTCCTCGGTATGACGGATACCGGCTACATGACGCAGACCGAGATTGTCGATGTGACGCGCAGGGTCGTTGCACGCGTCTCCGTACCGGTCATCGTTGACTGTGACGACGGCTTCGGGGACCCTATCAACGTTCGCAGGACCGTGCAGCTAATCGAGCAGGTCGGCGCCGCCGGCCTCTACATCGAGGACTTGAGCCGACCGCTACGCTGCTCCGCACTGGGCGGAGGTGGTGAAGTACCGGCCGCTGCCATGGTGCAGAAGATACGTGCAGCGGTGGAAGCCCGCGTCAACCCTGAGTTCTTCCTCATGGCTCGTACCGACGCATACGTGCCAGTCGATGAGATTGCCCGCAGGGCCAAGCTCTACGTCGAGGCAGGAGTGGACATGGTGCTGGTCATAGGTCTGGATAAGCCCGAAGACCTCCGCGCAGTGGTGCAGAAGGCAGGCGTGCCGCTCGCCACGATACAGGCTGAACGCACCGTGCACGCATTCGTGGCACACAATGACCTCATCGACATGGGCTACAAGGGTGTCTTCCACGTACAACCGATGTACCTCGCAGCAGCGCACGCGATGCGTGAGGGCGCTCGCAACCGCAGAGCCGACATCGACAAGGGTACCGACGTGCCGCGTGTGCTACCCGGCCCGAGCCCCGTCGACCTCGAGACGACCCTTGGCCTTGCGCTTGACAACGAACTGAACACTCGCTACTACGTCGACCCTTCGAAGTAGTCGCACCGCATCAGGCCGCAGGGGCCGCACGCGAACGCGGCCCCTGCGGAACACACTGCACCTTCGTTCGTCCACACATGACAGGAGATGCAGTTGTGACGACAGGAAGCCTCCCGGGCGCTCTCGCCAGGGGTATGCCTCGACTATCCTCGCAGTCATCACTATCGTCTTCCTCCAGCACCGCTCAAGAGACGCTGTGCTGCTTGCAGTGCCGGTCGTCCTCCGGGTCGCCCGCGCAATGCCTCTCATTATCGCCGAAACGGGACGGCTGTAGCTACAGTCCAGCCAAGGCAGATACCCTGTCCAGCTCCGATGCATTGACGCGCATGTCCACCTGCTCGATAATGCCCCAGGCGGACTCCGCAGTTCCGGCCGTCCGAATGCAGTGCAAGGAGGGACCACCCATGAAGAGCGATTCGGTCAAGAAAGGAGTTGAGCGGGCACCGCACCGCTCGCTGCTCTACGCCCTCGGCCACCCGAAAGAGGACCTCGACAGGCCGTTCATCGGCGTCGTAAACAGCTACAACACCGTCATCCCCGGCCACATGCACCTGCAGTCCATCGCACAAATGGTCAAGGAGGGCATCCGCACGGGAGGAGGCGTCCCGTTTGAGTTCAACACCATCGGCGTCTGCGACGGCATCGCCATGAACCACCCCGGCATGAAGTTCAGTCTGCCCAGCAGGGAGCTTATCGCTGACTCGGTGGAGATAATGGCCGAGGCCCACGGCTTCGACGCCCTCGTCTTCATACCCAACTGCGACAAGATAGTCCCGGGCATGCTTATCGCCGCCGCCCGGCTGAACCTGCCCTGCATCTTCGTCTCGGGCGGACCGATGCTTCCAGGCAGGGTTCCGGGAGAGAACGGACCTGTGGACATCGACCTCATCCACTGCTTCGAGGGAGTAGGCAAGGTACTCAACCACCAGATGACCGAGAAGCAACTCGATGAGCTGGAGCAGCGCGCCTGCCCCGGCTGCGGAAGCTGCTCACCCATCGCGACCGCAAATACGATGAACTGTCTCACCGAGGCACTCGGCCTCGGACTTCCGGGCAACGGCACAATCCCCGCGCCGGAGGGACGCAGGCTTCAGCTCGCCTTCCTCGCGGGCGAGCAGGTGCTCGAGGTGCTGCGCAAGGGCCTCAGGCCGCTCGACATACTCACGCCTGACGCCTTCCACAACGCCTTCGCGGTGGACATGGCTCTCGGTGGCAGCACGAACACCATCCTTCACGTCCCCGCCATCGCTCACGCAGCAGGAGTGGACTTCCCTCTCACGCGAGTCAACGAGATAAGCGAGTCCGTGCCGCATCTCTGCAACATGCGGCCGTACGGAGCCTTCGGCCTCGCCGACCTCGATCTCGCCGGAGGCATCCCCGCAGTGATGAAAGAGATATCCAAGCGTCTCAAGCCCGGCGCCATGACCGTGCTTGGCAAGACGATAGGTGATGTCTACCGCGATGCGGATGTACGCGACCGGCGCGTAATTCACCCGTTCGGAGAGCCCCTGCACAAGACAGGAGGAATCGCGATACTGTTCGGCAACCTGGCGCCCGATGGCGCTGTGGTCAAGGCAGCAGGCGTGTCCGAGGAGATGATGGTCCACGAAGGACCGGCGCGCTGTTTCAACAGCGAGGAGGAGGCCACGAAGGCCATCTCCGCCCGCGTCTTCCAACCGGGAGAGGTCCTCGTCGTGCGCTACGAGGGACCGAGGGGAGGCCCAGGCATGCGCGAGATGCTCACGCCCACTTCATTGCTGGCCGGCATGGGCGCGGACAAGAGCGTCGCGCTGATAACCGATGGGCGTTTCTCCGGCGGCTCGCGTGGTGCGGCCATCGGCCACGTATCGCCTGAGGCTGCCGCGCGTGGACCCATCGCGGCCATACGCGACGGTGACATCATCCGCATCGACATCGCGAAGCGAATGCTCGACATCAAGCTGGAGCCAAAGGAGATACAGGAGCGGCTGGCCTCACTTCCGCCCTTCACGCCGAGGGTGAAGAAGGGCTACCTCGCCCGCTACAGCCGGCTGGTCTCTTCCGCCAGCACCGGCGCGGTGTTCGAAGACGAGGCATAGAGGCAGCCGCCGGCGCCAATCATGACCTGCCGGCAGCGTGAGCCCACTCCAGGACCACGTCAGAGGTGCCGTTGTCAGGAGACAGCCGCGCGGCCACGGCACGCGAAGAGAAAGGACGGACCAACGCAGGGGGAACGAGGCCACGGCGGTACAACCGCAGGGCAAGGTCGAATGCACTGAAGCGCCCATGGCGTCGCTCCGCTTCGCGCTTCGCAGAGACAAAACGCTCTTCAGCGTAGCGTGTGGCAAACTCATGAAGAGGAATGCCCTCGTGCTCCGCCATCCCCATCAACCACTCGACGAGCGGAGGGAATCGCTGCTCGATGAAGCGAAGCGTTGCGCTGGTAGAGAGCCCTCCAAACGACAACGTGGCTCCAAGTATCCCGCCACAGTTCGCGACAATGTCGGGCACATAGACCACGCCATTATCCACCAGGACGTCCTCACCACCGGGCTGCAGTGGTACGTTCGCGCCGGCGACGAGCGCCCGGCAGCGCAGTTGGCTCACGGTCGCTACGTCAATTCCTGCCGGCAGTGCGCATGGACAGAAGACGTCGACGGCAAGCCGTCGCAGCTCCTCCACCGGGATACGGTCGGCATCGATATGCTTGCTCACGAACAAGCTGCCGTGGTGCTCCAGGCGGCGCACCAGGTCCGGCACGTCGAGGCCATCGGCGTCGAACAGCGCTCCCCTGTCGGTGGAAACGGCAACAACCTTGACGCCCCTCTCGTGGAGGGCGAGCGCCGTCGCGCTCCCCACCTTGCCGAAGCCCTCCACCACCGCAGTTGGCCCGGACAGCCGTACGCCCGCCACGCCCAAAGCCGCCAGCGACGCAAGCGCCACGGTTAGACCGGTGTATCGGCTTGACCGCCCCTGCAGCGCGCGCCTCGACAGAGGCACGCCGCATCCCAGGAGCATGCTACGGACATCGGCGTCATCCAGTCCCAATTCCCCGCTGGGAGAGTAGCGCCGCGTCGTAAGAAGCGGCATCGCGGCCTGTGCGAATAGAGAGAGCAGTCGAGCGACTTGAGATGCCGTTGCTCGTGGGGGTGCAGCGATGGCCGCCTTCGCACCGCCGAGCGGCAGCCCAAGCAGACCGTTCTTCAGTGACTTGGCATGCGCGACCCGGCCAAGTAGCTCTGTGTCTATCTCGCGCACGAGGCCCAGGCCGCCGTAGCTGCGGCCGTTGACGGTGGAGTCAATGACGATGGACGACTGGCAGTGCGAGCCATCCTCGGCCTGCATGTCGAAGCGCAGCACACACTCGGGTACGGGGTCCACAGAAGTCCTCCACAGACCGTACCTTACTCCGCAAGGCTCGGGGAGGCAATACCCCCGGCAAGAATCTCAGCCGGCAGGCGGGGGCAGGGCACAGACGGCCTGCGTGAGGGACCGCACGTCGTCAAGCCGACCCGAGAAGATGTGGCAGCCGTACTCCTTGTCGTAATGCAGCAGGTCCACGAGGATGTGCTTCATGAAGCGGTCGGTCGCCAGGAAGTCACAACAAGGCAGGAGCGCCGACACGATACGACGGTCGGAATCGTCGCTGCCACGCGGCGGACGGGCCTCGCCTGCGTTACGCGCAGCCGCAAGTGTCACGTGGCAGTAGATGTCAACGTACGGGATACCCTGCAGCTCTTTCGATGCTAGAAACTCCGGCATCCGGGCGCGTTGCAGCCCTGCCTCTTCCAGGCGTCCTATCAGTCCCGCGTACTCCTGGACAGCCTGCCACCGTTCAGGGTCCTGCGGAAGGCGGTCCGCCCGCGCTGTCTCGAACAGGTCCCAAAACGCATCTCTCACAAGCCAGCGCGCCAGTAGCAGGCGCTTCACTGACTCTGCCGGGCGCCCGGCCAGGCCTCTGTTCCCATCCTCCACAACACTTTCAAGCCAGGATGCCCTCCGTTCCTTCTCCGCGCGGCGGCGGGCAACGACGTCAGGAGAATGAAGCGGCGGCATGAAAGGCCGCTCACGCGCGCGCCGGCTCAACTCGGTCGCCGGAAGGTCGGGGTCGTCCTGGAGCACGTCCTCCCAGGGCAGGCGCGCAGGCAACTCCAGTCCAAGGAAACGATACGCGGCATCCTCTATCTGCCTCACAATGAGGCTGTCGTGCGAGCGAAACTGAAGGCCCAGCGACAGAGCACGCATGACAATCCACACGGGCAACGCGATGCGGTCGTCGAACTCGGCCTCCTCTATCTGCACATCGAAGCCGGGGCATACAATGCGGTCACGCCACACTCCGTCTTCGAGTGCAGAGAACAACTCCTGCCAGAAGGGAACAGCCTCTGCTGAGAGGCTGAGTCCGCTTCGTGCTTTCGCCAGATTGCTGAGGTAGTTGGTGTCGAGGCAGACGACCGCCTTGCGGGAGAAGCGCCTGCGGGTGGCCGCAACATCGCCACGCCATTTTCCAGGCAGTCGCTGGAGCCCGCCGGCCCCTTCTTCATCGTTCAGTGCTCGCATACTTCCCAATCCTGCACGGCCGGCAGAGATATGCTAGTCCATCCGTTGAGCAAGGCACAAGAAACCAGGGGCGGCGGTGGAGATACGTGCGGTAGACCCGGGCAAGCCGCCATTGAGCAGGAATGACGACTTCCAACGCAGGAGCCGAGCCTGCCGAACGCAGCAGGAGGGCCCGATTACTCGTACGTGAGAGACGAGGCCTTGTTGACCTCGTGCGACTAGCCCAACAAGCGCCGCCGCAGGGAGGCACGCCAGAAGGGACTTCAGCGACGGGGCAAGCGTTTGAGCGTGGGCCACGACAGCGAGCGCCTTTCCGGTCGACTCTCCCCGGCAGGAAGGCTCCTCGGGACCCTCCAATATGCCTGCGGCCGCAACTCCTCGCCAGGGACAGCGGGAGCCTCCTGTCCACCACACTCCCTCTCGAGCGCCGCGATGATATCCTTTCCCAGCTTCGTCTTGAAGACACGACCGGTGGACGACGTGAAATAGGCATAGCGGACGTCGGCAGGTATGCAGCCCCAGACCTCCAGCTTCCCCAAGAGCTGCTCAACGGAGACTGTCTTGATGACCGGCTTCTGCAAACCGAGCTCAAGGGGAAAATCGCTCCTCTGTGAGCGCGGAAGGACAACCCTGTGGCCCGTACTCAGTATGAGCCCACAGTTCACAAGCGTTACCGGCTGGCCGTGTACGTTCGAGGCGTCGAGCACGAGTTCCGCTTCCTTGGCTTCGTCACTCTCCCCCAGAGAGAGCCCCACACCCACCGTTACCTTGACAAGTGGCCGCTCCCAGTAGCGCCTGATGAGCTCGATTCCGAGTACCATTACGCCTGCGGCAACACCTCCACCAAAAGCCGCCAGGAATACACCCGTGTCCGGCTGCATCTCTATTCGGTCTCCTTCAATCGTCCTCCGGCAGTCGTCTCCACGATTCGCACCACCCTCATCATACACTGATGGGAGCAGTCCATGGGAGGTTGGCCCGGCACAGTCGGTGTCAACCCCGACAGCCTGGCCGTCGGCGACCACTCAGCCGGGGCAAAGGGTGACAATCCACTGGTGCAGAGCGCAAACAGCATCCACGCCATGGGAAACCGCCAACTCTGTCACCGACAGCCGTCTCCGTCGGTCTCAAACAAGACGCGCCGCACGGTTAGCCGTTGCGCGCAACAGTCCAGTTGGTGCTCAATCATGGGAGTGCGATTCGATTCCGAACGCCCACCCATGGTCGTGCTGCCCCTTAGCGCGGCACTCTGCACAGAGGCCACGCATGACGACATGCGTGAAGCCTACGTGAAAACCACTCCTCTCCTCAACAGCCTGCTCTACCGGAGCAAAGAGGTCGTCATCCAGGTCCACGCTCTTTCCACATGAGTGGCAGACCACGTGGTGGTGGTGCCCCTCCTCTGCGTGGTGGTATATGAAGTGGTCGCCAAGGCGGCTACGGTACACGCAGCCAAGCTCCTCAAGCAGCTCGAGCGTGCGATAGATGGTCGACTTATTGACACCCGCAACACGCGACTGGACGTAGTCGATTATCTCCTCAGCGGTCAGGTGGCCACGGGCCTCGTGGATGACATCAACGATGAGGCGCCGCTGCGGCGTTAGCCGGAATCCTTTCTGCTTCAGAGTGACACTGCAACTCATCGCATACCTGCAACCAGTTGCAATCATGCCCAAGCAGAGCATCTCTGTCAACAGCCCGACCTACGCCACCAGGTTCTCCCTCTGGTACAGCACGGGCTGCTACTCTCGGGGTTCCCCATCGTCGGCTCCAAGAGAAAGCCCTTGGTCCTCGTGCCACGAACAGCACAGCCCCGGCACAAGGGGCATCATCGCCATGGCCGGAGCGCTCATCAGCAAACCGTGGTCGCCTCCGGCAAACCCGGCACTCCGCATCGCATCTGAGACCACTGGCGACGACTGCACTCGGGCAGCCGTCCTTGTTTTCGCGTCTTCATCGCCCTGCACGGCAGGGATGCCGTACGCGCCGTCCTACACGGCCCGGATGGCAGGTGTCGACATGACCTGAACGCACCTGACACGACCTGTACGTCCCAGGACTTCCCCCTCATGCCCCTCGCGGGGTGCCTCCAACCACCACGCACACCAGTACCTTCGCGTGTTCGTATACGACCAGTACGGTCCTTGACCACCTCTCTTCATTCGTGGCGCACCTCTCCTCTAGCCACGTGGTACTGCCCCCCCCAGTCACGCGACAACCTTCGCTACGCGAACAGGACCGATGTGTGATGTGGAGGGACCCTCCCCGAACGTAGAGTGAAGTTGTGATGAAAAGAGCAGTGGTGGTCCTGCTGACAGTAGCCCTCCTCGCAGTTGTCTGCGTGACCTCATTCGAGCGCGAAGATGTGCACGCGGCCCTCGAGGTCAGCATCGACCAGCTCGAGTCCAACCCGACCAACGGCGAGGTCTCCGAAGTCCAGGACGAAGTTGTCAGCAACGACGCTGTTGTGTTCACG
>CAZQML010000074.1:0-7094 GCA_964594245.1 uncultured Dehalococcoidales bacterium
CTCGGGCATGTGGCAGGCGAATCCCGGTATGTCGTTCAGTCCGTTGACGAGGGTATCGCGGCGTGTCCTGAACTCCTCAACCATCTCCGCGACACTGTCCTGGGGACCACGTAGCGCATCGACGGCGGCGTACTGGACAAACGTGGTCGAGCACGTCACGCTGTTGGCGGTAAGCCTGGTGAACGCGTCCGTCAAACCCGGCGGCAGTATGGCGTAGCCAAGTCGCCACCCGGTCATGCAGTAGGTCTTGGAGAACCCGCTCATGACAATGGAGCGCTCTCGCAGGCGCGGAAACTCAATAACGCTCCTCGGTTTGGCGCCGTAGTAAATCTCTTCGTATGTCTCATCGGCGAGCACCATAAGGTCATGTCCAACGGCGAGGTCGGCGATAGCCTCGAAGTCCGAGTCCTCCAGCACAGCGCCGGTCGGGTTGTGCGGCCAGTTCAGTGTGATCAGTTTCGTCCGCGGGGTGATGGCGGCCTCGAGCGCCTTCAGGTCAAGCTTGAAGTCGTCCTCTCCACGCAACGGCACCGGAACCGCTCTCGCGCCAGCGAACTCGATGACCGATGGAAACGCAGCGAACGCGGGGTCGAAATAGATGCCTTCATCATCCCTATCGAGGGCCATGAGCGCGCCGTAGAACAGGATTGGTCTGAGCCCCGGGGTGACGACCACGTTAGCGGGGTCGACTGTAACATTGCGCATCATCGACACCTTGTCGGCGATCGCCTGCCGCAATTCCAGCACTCCCTGCGGGTCGCAGTAGTGTGTCTGCCCCGCGTCCAGGGCTTCCTTGGCGGCCCTGCTGATGTGGTCTGGCGTCGGGAAGTCAGGCTCTCCTATCTCGAGATGCACGATCTCGCGCCCGCTGCTTTCTAGAGAACGGGCCCTCAAGAAGGTACAAAGCGCGGGTTCCGTTGGCAGGCTTTCCAACCTAGATGTCGTGTTCATGCGCACTCCCATGCCCTTGAGGAGCTCCTCCTTCAGCGGCGGCCGTCTTGTCAGTAGCTTGCCCGCCCGAGTCGCTCTTGGAAGGCTCTATCCGAATCTCACCTGCCTTCACGAGCGCGCTGCGCAGAAGCGGAGGCGTGATGAGTTCGTTTATGATAACAGACGCGAGCGTCACACTCACCATAGGGGCGGCGAGTTCAGGAAAGCTCGCAGCGCCAATAAGCGTCAGTCCTATCGACACGCCCGCCTGCGGCAACAGCGCCATGCCGAGGTACGCCCCGACCTGCCGCTCGGCACCTCCGACCCAGGCACCGACCCGTGTGCCGACGTACTTGCCGACACACCTCACCACCACGATGATGACAGCCAGAGGGCCAGCTGCGGCGAACGCTCCGGCATCGAAGTGCAGCCCGGCAAGCACGAAGAACATTGCGTACAGCACCGGCTCAACGTCCTCCAGTGCCGCGACCATCTGCTCGAATCCCCGTCGATTGCCGACGACGAACCCAAGCGTCATATTCGCCATGATGCCTGATACCCCAATCGCATTGCACACGCCGTAGTTCAGTATGACCGCGCCCAGAACCAGCACGAGGATCAATTCGCGGGTACGGACGAAACGGCTGAACAAGCCCACCATGAACGCAAACCCAACACCAACACCTATTGCTTCAGAAATGTGGAGCACCGGCGTCAGCGCAACATCGAGGGCCGAGACCGCATAGGTGTTACCCGCCAGCGCACCACCCACCGCCATGGCAACGGCGAAGAGGATTACCGCCACGGCATCGTCAAGAGCGACCACCGCCAGCAACGTTGTCGTCAGCGGTCCCTTGGCACGGTACTCGCGGACTATCGCCAGTACGGCTGCGGGCGCGGTGGCGCAGGCAGCGGCCCCCATCACGAGGGCGAAGGGTACGTAGGATTCCCTGGACGTCAATCCGGGTATGAAGTACCCCGTCACAAAGGCCAGGACCGCCACCACAGCGACAAACGCAGTGACCGCCTCAAGAATCGTGATGCTCGCTATGCTCTTGCCAAGCGAGCGGACCGTGTCAATCCGAAGGCTGGTACCGATGAGGTACGCAATAACGCCCAGCGAAATGCCGGTAATCGTGTCAAGCGCCACAACCGCATCGGCTTCTATGACGCCGGTCACGGTGGGACCGAGGACGAGGCCCATCACCACGTAGCCGGTGATGGTCGGGAGGCTCAACCGTCTCGAGACGAGCGCGCCGGCAAGGCCGAGGATGAGAATCAGTCCAAGTGCGAGTAGCAGATCCATTCACGATGCGCCTTGCGCGCGGTTCCGGGCACGGGATAACGCATGCGCACCGAAACGAGCCTGACTCGGTGGGCGACTGACAATCTTCCCGTCACTGTAGTGCGCTGTCGAGCATGCTACAACTGGTTATGTAGTATGCTGCGATGATTCCTTTCAGAGAGAGTTCACCGACGATCTGTTCGTTCTCCACGACGGCAAGGTGGCGGATGCGCCGCTCGCGAAACAGGTCGAGGGCGTCCGTCACGGACGTATCCGGGGTACACGTGATAACGGGACTGACCATGACATCGCCGGCTGTCGATATCTGCCCCTGGTCGAGCGATCGCGATTTCAGCATTCCGGTCGCGTACGTTCTGTCAGGGATTGGACTCAGCAGTGCGATGAAATCGCTCTCCGTCACGATGCCGACAAGGTTGCTGCTTCCCTTCTGATCGACGACCCACAAATGGCTGTGCCGTCGAAGAAGACGAGCGATTTTGCAGACGCTTGCACTCTCCTCGACAACAGGTGGGTCGAGGCCCATCACTTCTCTGGCAGCGACGTCGCCGAATTCACCCATGGCACCCGCTCACTGTAGCACGCCCGGACCTCCGCAGCGCATGAACAAGGCATTCTAGCATCACGCTCCCGGCCTGTCACATGCGCGGGCAGAGGCATCAGTTGTCGCGACATCACGAATGCAGTCGACCTCCGGATGATGTCAGGCATAGGTCCCGGAGCTCACGCCGGCGGATTCCGGAGAGGCTATTACGCCACTCGACCACCCACCGAACGGACACACAAAGCAGAGGCCTTCGCGACAGTACTGCGTGAGCAAATGCAGCAAGCCCTGTTCAACAGCAGCTGAGACATGTGTGCGACCAAGCCCGAGTTGCCGCCTCATGTGTCTCGTCAGGGCGTTTGGGCTCGGAGCCGGGTAGCGGCAATACATCTCGAGGACCGCCCGCTTCAGGGTCGTGTCGGCAAGTACGCTCGCCCTCGCATAGAGACACGGCACCAATGCATTCACGACAAGCCCTCTGGCTTTCGAAAGGCCCAGCACGTCCGAATCTCTGGTCGGGAGGCCGAAATCATAGTGGGTGCGCCAGTAGGAATCACCCCGCACAACCAGATGTTGTTCCAGGGGCGCGGGGGACGCGTCAGCGCCTAGCAAGCACTCCCTGGCCACGGCCTCAGCGAACTCGTCAATCCTCACGAGCGAGGGCAAGATGTCCGCGAGCGCCACGACGCGCCGCACAGGAGAATTGTTCGGGTATACGCCGTACAGCTTCCAAGCCAGCGGCTCCAGGCTGGCAGGCTGTGAGGGTAGACGTGACCAGAGTCTCTCATAGAGTGGCAGTTCGCCGTGAACTATAAGACCCGCGCGTCTTCGCTGGCTGGGCAACAACCCCGCCATTCCCATGATGCGGGCTCTCCGCCCTTCGACGCCGAGCTCCACCAGGGCCGACAGCGCCTCGCTTACACACACTCGCCGTCCCAGCTCTTCAAAGATGTCGGCATTCGGGGAATACCCGAGAGCCCTCGCGACGCGCCGGAGTTGCACCTTCTGCACATCGCCACACAACAGCTCTCCTTCGAGAGGCGCGGCCCTCATCCGCAGCCGCTCGATACCCGCGGCCCTGAGCACTGCAAGAGCGGCCCCGACGTCTCGGTTCACGACGTCAACACATGGTAGCCCAGCCCCAGGGCGCATCTGCCCCGTTCGCGCCAGAACCGCCACGGGCACGGTGCGGCCATCGCTCAGTCGAGTTCGTGCCACCCGCCTCGCCGATCCGACAACGTGCAGCGCCAGAGCGCAGTAGCGGGGATCGGAACCGTGGCCATGCCTGTCCCAGTCTTCCTCCAGCGCATGTATCTCGACATCACCTCTCACAACCTGCGAGTCCCCGAACACGAGCACCGCGTCCTTGAAATCAGGCCCTTCGCCTCCGACGCAGAGCCCCGGATAGAGCACTCGAACCCGTTCGCCTTCCTCCGTGACCATTGTCTCGCCGGCGATTCGGCTCCAGCGCAGCGCCAATTCGCTCTCCGGCATCGCTATCCGTTTCCGTGTAGACATCTTCAAAAAAAGGGCTCAGCCCTGTTCGGGTTTCTCCACGCCGTACTCGAAGCGGCTTCGCTCAGCGACCATCCCCAGTAGCGTAACGGACGTTCCCCGCGGCTCATACTGACCGGTCTCCCATTCGCTCACCGTCTGCTGGCGGACGCCGAGGTGCGCGGCCATCCCCACCTGGGTTAGTCCCATATGTTGCCTCAATGCCCTGATTCGCACGCGATTCCATTGAGCATTTGTCATGGTGCCTGCATAGATTCTATACACGGTGCAGTGTAGAAATCAAGCAGCTCGGCGACTTGCGTCCCGGCGCGGCTGTGCTATACTCTCTTTGGCAGTCTTAGCAGTCGAGTGCTAACCCGACGAAACGAAAGGAGGCATTATGGCCACACTCGTACCCCTCGGAGACAGAGTCGTCATCAAGCCGGCTCCCAAGGAAGAGGTCAGCAAAGGAGGAATCGTCCTCCCTGATACCGTGAAAGAGAAGCCACAGGAGGGTGAAATCATCGCGGTTGGCCCCGGAAAGCTCACGGATGACGGAAAGAGGCTGCCGATGGACGTGGCAGTCGGCGATACTGTCATCTACTCCAAGTACGCTGGCACAGAGTTCAAGGACAATGAGGACGAACTCGTCATCATGCGCGAGACCGACATCCTCGCCAAGAAATCGTAAACAGGAGGAAGCGTAATGGCAAAGCAGATACTCTTCGGCGAAGAGGCACGCAAGAAGCTCAAGACAGGCATCGACACCCTGGCCGATGCAATCCGTGTGACACTTGGGCCTCGCGGTCGCCCGGTCGCCCTCGACAAGAAATTCGGACCACCCAACGTCATCAACGATGGCGTGGCAATCGCGAAGGAGATCGAGCTACCCGATCCCTTCGAGAACATGGGCGCTCAACTGGTGAAGGAAGCGTCAACCAAGACAAACGACCAGTGCGGTGATGGCACCAGCACGTCGGTCATCCTCGCACAGGCCATCGTGAACGAGGGCTTCAAGAACATCGCGGCAGGGGCCGACTCGCAGTCCCTCAAGAGAGGTATCGAGAAAGGCGTTGCGGCCGTCGTCGATGAGCTCAAGAGCATGGCCATTCCTGTGAAGGGCAAGGAACAGGTGGCCCAGGTTGCCGCATTGTCCGCTGTGGACAAGGAGATCGGCGACCTCATTTCAGACGTCATGGAGAAGGTCGGCAAGGACGGCGTCATAACCGTCGAGGAAGGCAAGGGCCTCGAGTTCGAGACCGAGTTCGTCGAGGGCATGAAGTTCGACCGCGGCTACATCAGCCCCTACTTCATCAACAATCCCGAGACGATGCGCGTGGAACTCGACGACCCCTACATCCTCATCACCGACAAGAAGATCTCGGCGCTCACCGACATTCTGCCGACGCTCGAGAAGATGGTGCAGACAACCAAGAACGTCGTCCTGATTGCGGAGGACGTCGATGGCGAGCCTCTGGCGACGCTCGTCGTCAACAAGCTCAGGGGCACTCTTAGCCCACTCGCCGTGAAAGCGCCAGGCTTTGGCGATCGTCGCAAGGCCATGCTGCAGGACATCGCAGCTATCACCGGCGGAAAGGTCATCTCGGAGGAGATCGGCCGCAAGCTCGACTCCGTCACGCTCGAGGACCTGGGACGCGCCCGCAGAGTTGTCTCCGACAAGGACAACACGACGATTGTTGAGGGCAAGGGCGAGGCCTCAGACATTGAGGCGCGCATCAAGCAGATACGCGCTGAGATTGACTCCAGCACTTCCGACTATGACAAGGAGAAGCTCCAGGAGCGGCTCGCCAAGCTCGCCGGCGGAGTGGCCGTCATCAAGGTCGGCGCGGGCACGGAAGTTGAGCTCAAAGAGAAGAAGCACAGGGTAGAGGACGCGCTCAGCGCCACCAGGGCAGCCGTCGAGGAAGGTATCCTCGCCGGTGGCGGTGTGTCACTTCTCACCGCTTCAAGCGCTCTCGACAAGCTCAAGCTTTCCGGTGACGAGGCGACCGGCGTCGCGATACTGAGGCGCGCTCTTGAAGAGCCGCTGCGCTGCATCGCGACCAACAGCGGCAGAGAAGCATCCGTCATCGCCAACCACGTCAAGAACAGCCCGAAGGGCATGGGCTATGATGCGATGAAGGACGAGCTCGACATCAACATGGTTGAGCGAGGCATCGTCGACCCCTTGAAGGTCACGCGGTCCGCCCTCCAGAACGCAGCCAGCATCGCCAACATGATTCTCACCACCGAGAGTCTCATTACGGACATCCCCGAGAAAGACAAGGGCATGGCCATGCCCCCCGGCGGATACCCCGAGTACTAGCCTTCTTTCAAACCGCCACACACGAAGGGCCGCGACATCGCGGCCCTTCGTCTTGTTCAGCGTGGACGCCGATTCACATCGAGAGCAGGTCAGCGGACAGGTCTGCCGGCACAGGCCCCACGACGGCAAGACTCAGTACCTCGCTCGACAGAAGCTCGCAAGCCACGGAGGCGATATCCTCGGCGGTCACGGCTTCGATTCGTCGCGCCACCTCATCCGCCGACAGTATCTCTCCGTTCAACAACTCCTGGGCGCCATACCATAGCGCGGCATTCTGCGTGTCCTCCAGGCGAAGCTCAAGACGCCCCTTGGACAGCTCCTTGGCCCTGCGCAATTCCACTTCGTCCACCGATTCTCGCATCTTCGCCAGTTCTTCAACGACCGCCTTGACACACTCCTCGGTCCTGGCGGGGTCAACTCCGGCATAGACAACCAACGCCCCCACACCCAGGTAGTGCTCGACAGAGCTATGAATGTCATAGGCGAGCCCGCGCTTC
>CAZQML010000075.1:0-3051 GCA_964594245.1 uncultured Dehalococcoidales bacterium
CAGGCTGGACAATCCGGTTCCGTCCGTCCACGTGAACAACGATCGGCTTCAGCTTTCGCGCGTCCTCATCGCCCATCATGCGATAGGCCACGATAATCACGAGGTCGTTGACAACCGCAAGGCGGGCAGCCGCACCGTTAAGGCCGATGATGCCTGAGCCCGCTTCGCCTTCGATGACATAAGTGCTGAACCGTGCCCCGTTGTTGACGTTCAGCACGTCGACTCGCTCGTACGGATAGAGGTCGGCGGCCTGCATGAGAGTCGCGTCAATGGTGATGCTTCCCTCGTAGTCAAGGTTCCCCTGGGTCACTCTCGCCCGGTGAATCTTGCTCCTGAGCATGGTGCGCATGTTGCTACTCCTTCAGATCCCTGACGGCAGGCACTCCCGCGACGCTCTCCGCCTGCAACACCGCCCGTTGCACAGCCTCGGTCACCGCGTCCACGGCACCAACGCCAAGGACATTCATATCGCATCTTCTGTCCCCGGAGGACAGGACAAACAAGGTGTCCCCGTCATACATGGACCCGCAGGGGTCAATCGTGCGTGCGAGTCCGACCTGCGCCATTTGAGCCAGCCGGTGTGTCTGCGCCTTTCGCAGTCGAACGTTTGTTGCGACGACACCCACAACGGTATTGGAGGTGGGAAACGGCCGTCGCATCCGCCTCTGCTTCAACAAGTCGGCCGTCCGCAGGAAGCCTTTGCCGGCAAGGTTGCGAGGACCTGCAATCGTGTGGCCAGAGGTCGGGTCTATGACATCTCCCCACGCATTCACGACGATTAGTGCAGCGACTACCACGTCGTTGCCAAGGTCCACACTGGACATGCCGATGCCGCACTTGGTGGCGTGCTCCATGCCGAGGCACTTGCCGACTGTCGCGCCTGAACCCGCACCAACACTACCCTCGGCCGTCTGGCTGTCAGTCGCAGCGCAACACGCGGCATAGGCATTGTCCGGCGTTGGCCGCACATGTGAATCGCCGATAGAGAGGTCGAAGATGATTGCGGCGGGGACGATGGGCACCACTCCGGCAATCGTGTCGAAGCCGACACCGTGTTCCTCGAGGAATCGCAGCACTCCCGCAGTGGCATCCAGTCCGTATGAACTGCCTCCGCTGAGAAGCACACCGTGAACAAGGCTGATGGAGTAGCCTGGCCTGAGGAGTTCAATCTCCCTGCCACCCGGAGACGCGCCGCTGACATTCACTCCCGGCACAGCGCCGCTCTCGCAGAGCACGACAGTGCACCCCGTCGCAGCTTCGAGGTCCGTATAGTGCCCGACCCGCAGTCCGGGCACGTCAGTGATTGAACCAGACATCGTCAGCACAAAAAAAGCCCTCGCGGCATGCATGACCGAGAGGACCCTCCAGCAGTCTCATATTCACCGTCTCGGTCGACAATCGATCCAAGCGGACTCTACAGAAACAGAACCACTTGCCCTGGCTCACTGCCTGACAGGTCAGCGGCCTGCCATATGGTAGCACCAACGCTCGCAGATGGTCAAAGCACGGGGATTGCGCGGTGTGTAGCCCACGGAACCGCACTCAACGAGGCAATCCTACCCCGCCGACGCAAGAAGCTCAGCCTCAACGTCAGCGACAATCGGCCTGAGACGCGAGATGAACTCTTCACCGACTGCCTTGTCCGGCAGCGCCGTGACAGAGACTCGGCCGTGCTCCACAGCCCACAGGTCGGTCCCCTCCGGCGCGTCATGCATATCTTCGTGCCTTGTTATCAGGTAGTACTCGCCGCTCTCGTCAGATTCCCTGTCAATCCTGTCACAGTAGTTGTGCTTACTCAGTCGTGTGACGTCAACTCCCTTCACTCGTTCAAGGGAAAGATTCGGTGCGTTGACGTTGAGCAGCATCAGGCCATCGAGCGCTCCGCTACCCACGCGCTTCGCGATGAGTGCCGCCACCCTGGCTGCAGCAGCGAAATCGAGACTCTCGTAGGCATACATCGATACGGCCATTGAAGGTATTCCATGCAGATAGCCCTGCATGGCCGCCCCAACCGTGCCGGATACGTACACGTCATGGCCAAGGTTCGAGCCACGATTGATGCCCGAGACGACAAGGTCGAACCGGTCCGAGAACAGGCCGCTGATGGCGATTATGGCGCTGTCCGCAGGTGTTCCCGACACAGAGAAGGCCTGCACGCCATCCACCTGCGGCGCCACTTCCTGAACCCAAATGGGTTTCCGCAGGCTTATCGACGTGCCCGCGCCGCTCCGCTCTTCGCCGGGAGCAGCCACCACGAGGTCGCCGACTTTCGCAAGTTCGCGGGCCACCGCCCACAGGCCGGGCGCACCGATGCCATCATCGTTTGTCAGCAGTATTCTCATCCTGTTGTTGAGCGCAGAGGGCAAGTCGCGAGGTCAGTCGTCCGGAGGAAGGACTTCGCCGTTCAGAGTGAGATCGAAGTTGTAGCCGAAGAAGTTCGGCTTGATCACCACCGCTAGCATTGTTCCATCAATCTCGAACGGTTGCTGGCGGTAATGGGAGGAAAGGGTAACGGACATCGCCTTCGCGGCAAACATGCCCGCCCGTATGCCGTCTACCTTGATTTCCCCGATAGCGAGCCACGGCCTGCGCCGCACCTCGACCTTATGCGTCTTGTTGTCGAGTTTCACCGTCCACGTCTTGGGCTTGGCCACTTTGCGCGTACTCCTTTCCGACGTATTGTGCTTCCGCACGGGCAGAGTGTCAAGGAGAGAGCCTCCCATGCCACGGCCGAGGGACAAGTGACATGAACGAGTACAGTGGTTTGACACGAGAGAAGCCCTCTTGCTACACTCGCTGAGCTGTTTCTACGACTGGCCCCGTGGTGTAGCGGCCTAACATGCCACCCTGTCACGGTGGAGATCGCGGGTTCAAATCCCGCCGGGGTCGCCAAATAACTTCAGAAATCCCATTTCCATCATTCAGAAGTAAGGTGGACCCCACTAGTAAGACAGGATAGGGGCAATATTAAGATTGGGTATGTAGCGTGAGACCGAAGACTGCGTTGCAAAATCCATTACTCCCTGAGATTTATTACAAATGGTAGACAAA
>CAZQML010000076.1:0-9280 GCA_964594245.1 uncultured Dehalococcoidales bacterium
GACTGCTGGCGGCCATGAGGGCAAAGACTGACACGGGGAAGAGAATGGCTATCCTCCGAACAGTATTGAGATTGGCAGGACTAAAAGTAGCCTGACATGAGCCCATCAACCCACTCAGGAGTATGAGAGTCAATCACCTTGTCATACTGCGGGAAGTACGGCTTGATATCGAGGACTGGAGTTCCATCAATGGCATCGAGACCCTGAACTCTCAGCAAGCCATCTTCAACCCCGAGCAACCGCACACTGGTTACGCCGATAGGGTTCGGCCGGTGCTTGGCCCGCTGGGCGAAGATACCCGTATATGGCATGTCCGCACGCCCCTGCGGACGGCGGACAAGGTCATTGCTGGGACTCCAGGTGGATTGGTGCATATCAAAGATGACCAGGATGTGGGAAAACGATTCCATTCCCATCAGACCATCGGCAAACTCCTTGTCGATATGAATCTCCGATATGACTTCACCCCAACCAATATCCACCCCTTCTTTGACTGGTGATTTGACTCTACCGATTGGCCTGCAATTCATGTTAGCTCCTGTAGATGTAGAGCGATTGTCAGTCCTCCGCCAAGACGATTCCGGTGACAGACGGGGAGCGAACAATGCCAATCACGTCAAGCCTGGTTATTGCCCGTTTCGGCAACATCGTCGAGTAATCGGGAATGGATGAGCCGAAGGCAACAACTTAGCAGAAAGTGGCTCATTGAACAATCATCTGTGGGGTATTCAAGGGACACCAGCGTTGTTGTACACAGCCACCGCGGCACGCATGAGAATGGTTGCAGTGATGTCGCCACTACAGGAACACGAGAACCGACGCACGCCAGGGACTGCGCGGAGACTCAGACCTTGCGAAGAGACAAGTATGGTGTCCCCGGAATTCCCCAATGTCCCCATCTCCTGCATGCGGACATTCTCGCTGAACATTCGAGGGAGGACTGAATCGTAGAAGCTAAACAGGACGAGTACAATCCACTGAGTTCTCCGAGATGGCGGTGCTAGTGCCAGTATCGCTGAGAAGGAGAGATAGGAGGAAACAGATGAGACTGGATGGAAGAGTCGCCATAGTCACCGGAGGCAACCGGGGAATCGGGAAGGCGACGTCCCTGGCCCTGGCGCGGGAAGGAGCAAAGGTGGTCGTAGTCGGGAGAAACGAGTCGAATTGTGCCAAGGTGGTTGCCCTGATTTCAGCGAGCGGGGGCACCGCAATCGGCATCCGGGCCGATGTTTCCGACGAAGCCGATGTCGCCGCCATGGTGAGCACAGCAATAGAGCATTTCGAGCGAATCGACATCCTGGTGAACAATGCGGCCGTGAATCTCCCCTATAAGACGGTTGTTGAGCTTAGTCTCGATGAATGGAATCGGGTTGTTACGACTAATCTGACAGGCCCATTCCTTTGCTGCAGGGCTGTGGCGCCAGTGATGATTGCCCAACATTGCGGCAAAATAATCAATATGTCCTCCAGGGGTGGACGACAGGGTGAGGCAGGGAGGAGTCCCTATCGGTCGACAAAGGCAGCGATAATCAATTTCACCGAATGCCTGGCAGCTGAGGTGAAGGAACACGGCATTGACGTCAACGCCATTTGTCCCGGGTCTGTGGATACGGACATGATGAGTGAAATCACCAATGGTAACGTACCTTCTTACGCAATGCCACCGGAAGACATAGCTTCTGTAGTCGTGTTTCTTGCTTCAGACGAAAGCAAGGCCATTACCGGAACGGCTATTGATGCTTTTGGGACGGGCAACCCCCTTTTCCGCGCAAATAGTCTGGCGCAACGGTCGAAATAGAGAAGCTGCTTGTGTGAGTGAGCTGGCTCGTTGTCATACATACATCTGAAGCCTGGCCCGTCTAACCGCTGAAGGCCTTTCGTTCGCTGAAGGCTTGACCTGGAATCGGCTGGAGCACGGCTGGATGCAGGCAACAGCCCACAGAAGAGGAGATAGAATCCATGGACATTACCATTGTCAATCTAATCCTGGCCTCGGCAGTCATGGTCCTGGGCATATGGGCTTACGCCAGGAAGAAGGTAGGAGCCGCTTTGCTGGTGGGCATAGCGTTCGGACTTTTTGCCACAGCCCATCTGCTTACACTTCTTGGACTGGCAGGAACGCTGCATACTCTCCTGATAGTGATAAGAACTCTCGGCTATCTGACAGCCATGGTCGCCGTGTACAGGATAGGGACACAGAAGTAGACCTGTCTCGACGTCACAATCGGAGTTCCGGGGACACCATGCTTGTCTCCGTTGATTCGGTTGCGGCCCAGGCATTCTGCGGCGCAACCACCTGGCGAATTCACCTTTCAGCATCTCCGGCCAGGGCAGGGGCACCAAGCAGGCGACGCCAGGGCTTATGCGTGGGCCACACTATGGCAAACCTCGAAGGCGTGGGACTCATCGACACCCAACACATCGCTGAGGCCTTGCAGTACCGCAAGCGGGAGGAGGACCAGGCAGACAACTGGAGTGCTGCACGGCTCGACCGTGCGAAGAGGTCATCATGGCGTCCCCGGGAAAGCAGGTAAGATGTAGTGAGGCCATCGCAAGAGTATTTCGAGCCAACAACGCGTGAATCAGGCAGGGCGTGCCAGGACATGAGGAAACGAAAGATGGCGGTTACGCCCCTGGACACGTCAATCGCGGAGCTCGCGAGCACAGCCAACCACAGAACATTGGGGGTCTGGGCGGCCGACTGCGCCGAGCGTGCGCTTCCATGCTTCGAAGAAGGGTATCCGGAAGACAGTCGTCCCAGGCAGGCCGTCGAAGCGTTGCGCGCGTGGTTGCAAACGGGTGTGTTCAGGATGGCCGATGTACGCAGGACCTCACTTGCGGCTCATGCGGCTGCGCGTGAAGTCGAAGCGGATGATGCAGCTCGTTCTGCTGCCCGTGCTGCAGGTCAAGCATTGGCGACCGCTCATGTTCCCAAGCATGCTGTTGCTGCTGCCATCTACGCAGCCACCGCTGTTCGTGACACCACCGATTCCCCTGATGCTGATGCTGCCACAGTCAAGGAACGCAATTGGCAATATCAACATCTGCTCGGCCTGGTAGAAGACTCAAATCCCACGTAGTGGCGCGGAAGGGAATTCCGGGGACAGCTCACTTATCTCACAATCTGAGCCCTGTCTCTCCACCGTCTTGGCCATAGACGGCCGCCTGGTGTGCCTTCAGCGCATCCGGTCTGCCCGGGCCTCGGCCGTACACGCTTGCCGCCAAGAACGCCATTCCGAGCCCGGACAGTACGCTCGGCGCCGTTGTCGCTACCCAGGCCATCTGCGCACGCCCCCGCTGCTGTGCCGGCACTGCACGTGAAATCCATCCCGAATAGCCCTATCCACAACGCTGACCCTCCGTCTATAATAATTGCGCCAACTGCTTGCATGGAGGCCGAATGATGGGAAGGCGTGAAATCGCGGTAGTCTGCCTTGTCTGTATCCTCGTTGTGCTCACGGGCGGCTGCGCCGGCATTGGAATACCTGCCGACTGGTCACCGGCCGGTGAGAGCGATTCCGGGAGCGTGTCCTCGCCGCCACCATCCGGTGACACCGGCCAGACCGCCGATGACTCAGACAGTTCCTCCACCCCTTCGGAGGATGCGGGCCAGGGCACGGACGGCTCACAACCTGCGTCTTCTTCTGGAGCGCCCGAGGTCATCGCAAGCGCCTTTGCCGGCTGCTGGGACAGCCCTGAGTGGGGCTGGATGCGATTGGAAGCGAACGGAACGGCTGTCTCCGGCGCCTACGAGTATGACGAAGGACGCATAGAGGGAGTTGTCGACGGGTTTGTCTTCACCGGCATGTGGCTCGAGACGCCGAGCTACGCACCGCCCGACGACGGCGGAGAGTTCGAGTTCGTTCTCTCGGCGGACGGCCAATCCTTCGCCGGACAGTGGCGCTACGGCAGCGGCGAGGGGTGGAGTGGCTCGTGGACTGCCGTGCGAGTGGAATGCGAACCGGCGGCGCCGTCCGGCCCGGCGCTGCAGTGGGCGAACAGATGGGACACCACGTACGGGGAGATGGTGCTCAGTTTCTCGGGCGACCGTGTGACCGGAGAGTATGAATCCGACGACGGCCGTATCGAGGGCACGGTCTCCGGACGCCTGATGACCGGCATCTGGGCCGAGGAACCGAGCTATGCGCCGCCGAACGATGCCGGCCAGTTTGAGTTCACGCTTGCCGAGGACGGTCGCTCTTTCACCGGGCGCTGGCGGTACGGCTCGGAGGGTTCATGGCGCCTCTGGTCGGGCACGCTAGCCGATTGACCCCCTCCGGGTCCTTGCTGTCGTGGCTGTGAAGCACGGGCGAACCCTGGGGCGGGCTGTTCTCTGCCGGCTTCTCTGGCAACTGAGGGAGTTCCGGGGACACCTTGCCTATCCCACAATCTGACCCTTGTCTCTCCACCCTCTCGGCTATGCTGCCGCCTCGTGTGCCTCGAGGGCATCGGGGCTGCTGGCGCATCGGCCGCACCGCCGCCTACCTTGAACGCGCCGACCCCATCAACACGCCTCGCATCGCCGAAGCCCTGCAGTACCGCAAGCGCGAAGGGGAGTACGACAGGTTCTTCTCGACGCACAGCCTCAGTAAGGTCATGAAGACGGATGATGTCATCGGAGTTCGTGAACTCACAGTTGAAATCAGCATGCTGCCAGTAGAATGAGGTCGCACTCGCTGAGGGTGCCTAGTGTCTTGCCCTATGACGGCGCATGCTCACGTTCTCATGTCGAGTACCAGGTAGTCGCGCCTTCCGGAAACGAGTGCGCCGCAGGCGTATAGCCCGGCGGCAGTCAGGCCGAAGACAGCCAGCATGTTCCATGCCTCGTCTCTGAGCACCCCCGCAAGAGGGGTCCCATTGTATTGCTGCTTTACTCCCAGAAGGGCGAAGCTCGTCCGCTCGTAGCGCTTGGTGATCGATGCCTGTTCGATAGCGTTCCTCACGGTTTCATAGCTGCTGAACTGTGCCATCACCTGCTCCTCCTGGGGCTTGGTGAAGTTCATGCTGTTGAAGAAGCCTCCAGGCACCTGATTGTCGGGGTCCATGGTGTCGCCGATCTGGGGCATAATCAGGACTACCAACAGCCACAGTACGAAAGACACGGCCAGGGCATTCGACATTGTCTTCATCAGCAGGGACAGCAGGAACGTGAGCGAGAAGAACACGAGAATGTAAGACATGGACATCAGTAGCACCATGCCCAGCTTCAGGAGTTCATCCAGGCTCAACGCGGCCCTGCCGATGAACATCAGTCCCAGGCTCGAGAAAGCACCGATGACCAGCAGCGTCAACACGATGAACACTACGTTTCCGAGCATTTTGCCGGCCACCATCTGGACTCTGGTAATAGGCCGCGTGAGAATGAGTTTCAGGGCGCGTGAAGTCTTCTCGCGAGAGACCGATAGATATCCCAGCACCATTCCCAGAACGGCACCGATTATGTCCACGTACTCGACCACACCTCTCAGCAGATTCAGCGGGTGCATCTCGGGGGCAGGGCCGACAGGCGTCTTCCCAAGCTGTGCGAGCGTTTTGACAAGGTCACTGTACAGCGTCACTTGTCTGTCGAACACAATGGAGGACACCAGAACAGAGACCAGTGTCACCATCGCGAGAAACGCGAGTACCACGAGCAGCAGCCGGCTGTGCAGCGTATCTCGAAACTCTTTCCGTGCAATCGTCAAGATGTTATTCATCGTCCAACCTATTCTGCGATGGGTTGAAGTGCCCCATCGCCTTGTAGCACGCGGCCACGAGCGCTGCAGCCCATGCCGGCACTGAGATGAAACCCGCCCACACAGGCAACTGGTGAGCCGCTGTGATGGGTGATTGGGTAGGAAGCATCAGAAGTCCTTCGGCAGCGGTCTTGAACTGCTCACTCAGGGACAATGGATAGACCGCACTGTGCAGCGTGCTCAGTATCGAGCTTTCAAGTATGTCGGTTTGAGGCAGTGTCGGGTTCAGTGAAGCTGTTGGATGCAATGCAGACCCAAGCTCAGGCAGTACGAAGGTGATGGCCATCCATACCAGTATCGGAACGAGCAAGGCCAGTGCGCCGGACTTTGCCATGAGTCCCAGGAGCAGACCCAGTAGAGCAAATCCTACCAGGTACGCCAGCGATAGTCCGTAGAAACCGGCCAGCCGTGCAGCATCGCCGAATTCTATCCGAGAAACTGCCATCGACGACGTGACGCTGACCAGCCACGCGAACCCAAGCACGCAAGCCAGTACCAGGACGATGGACAGCACCTTTCCGGTGAGAAATTGTCGCGCGGTGATGGTCCGGGAGAACAGGATTCCGACAACTCCCGCCCGGCGGTCGCGGAGTCCCGCCAGGTGGCCGAGCGTCAGAGCCAGCAGCGGACCAATCAACACGACATACACAATCATGTTGTTTGTCAGAGACAGCGGCGCCAGGCTCTCGAATGGAGGTGGCGGCACAGGACTCCCCGCCTGTTGCAGCAGCAGGGCTGACGAGTCATACACCGACTGGATAGTGTGGTGCGAAGACCACCCGATGTACGTTGAGGCGAGTGTCATGCCAAGGAATACGGCAAGAAGCAGAATGAAGGTCCTGTCCCTCCTGACCGCACGCACTTCGTGCAACGCGACCACACTGCTAGCGGACATCGGCCCCGGCCCCTTCAATCTTCAGGTAGATCTGTTCCAATGATGTCTCATCCTTGAACCGGCTGAGCGTGTTGCTGAGCGAGTCCACATAGGTCAACTCTCCGTGACTGAGGACACCAATCCTGGTACATGTCTGCATCACTTCCGACAGCATGTGGGTGTTCATGAATACAGTGATGCCGAGTTCGCGGTTCACCATGAGTATTGTCTCGCGCAGTTCCTTGATGCCAAACGGGTCAAGTCCTGATGTCGGCTCGTCAAGAAACAGGACTCTGGGCTGATGCACTATGGCCTGAGCGATGCCGATTCTCTGCCGCATGCCCTTGGAAAGGGTGGATGCTTTGCGGTCTCCATAGTCGACAGCGAGAAGGCCAAATACCTCAGCAATCCTCGACCGCGGCTTCTTAAGTCCCGAGAGTTGAGCCAGATATTCAAGATTCTCTCGTGCGGTGAGGTCCTGGTACAGTTGGACGTTCTCCGGCAGGTAGCCTATCTGCTGTCTCACGGACATGCTCTCGCTGACAATGTCGTAGCCGGCGACGGTCGCTGCGCCGCTCGATGGGTCGAGGAGAGTCGTGAGCATGTTAATCGTCGTTGTCTTGCCGGCCCCGTTGTGTCCAAGGAATCCGAATATCTCGCCTTGCTCCACGTGGAGGTCAAGTCCCTTGACGGCCGCGAATGCGCCGTAATTCTTTGTAAGTGAGTAGGTGTCAATCATTTGCGCGTGCTCCCATCAACACTGCCCCGGGCATCGTGTCGCGGCCGAGACCACACTAGTCGGGCACCTCGGCGCCGCCTGCGTCCTTCTTGACCTCCGCCTGTTGAGCCTGGTAGCCGTCAGCACTGACCGTCACGGAGAAGAGCAATTCGTCTGTCGAGACGGCATAGAGCCCGCTGGGGTTCGCCCTGAAATGGTTCGGGCCTGTCCCCTCGTCGAAGTGGATGGTTCCTGTCTCTCCAGCCTTCAGCACGAATCCGTTCAGGGACACGAGGTAGGACTCGGTGCGATTGTCTCTCAAGTCTGTGATGACGTAGTGGACGACCATGTCGGTGATATCCGTTGCTGCGGTGTTCTGAACGTGCAGTTCGAGGTGATCAGGGGCATCCTGATGGGCCGCAGGGTCGTAGTTGTTCTCGACCAGTATGTCCAGAATCCTGAAACCTTTGGGGCCTGACGATGACTGGAACGGGTCTTCCACTGTTGTCGGCGCTTCATCAGCAGCGTCGGCGATGCCATCGCCGTCGGTATCGGCCGCGAGCGGGTCGGTCCCAAGGACCTGCTCTGCAGCGTCTGGAATGCCATCCTGGTCGCTATCAAGGGTGCTAACGCCCGTTCCGGCGCCAACTTGCGGTGCAGCGCTGCTGCACCCAACTGCTCCCATCACAAGGATGAGTGTGGCTGCGACTGCGAGTGCCAGAGCCGGGAAATTGGATTGAATGGACTGCTTCTTCATGTTGTTCGTGTTCCTTCTTTCTTTCGTCGCCTTATCTTGCCGGGCCGCTGCTGCGGTCGAACACCGCGTTGCAGTACCCGCTAACCAGGAAATCTAGCACCGGAAGATGAACTCTCCATGAACCGGAAAAGCTGCGCGCGGATTCTTCCTGGCACTGAGACGCAATCGCGAAGTCTCTGGTTCCGTAGACCGCGGTTTCACTTGGTGGACGGCTGCGGGCCGGTGTGTGGGCCGGACTATCGCCGACCCTATCTACGCAACCACCCCACCGAGGCCCCCCATTACCGAAAGCGCGAGGGCGAACAGGACAGGTGCCTCTCATCGCGCAGCCTCAGCCAGGTCACAAGAATGGAGGATGTTTCGTCGTCGGAGTCTTGAAATCACAGCTGAAATGAGTGCGGTATCCCCAGAATTCAATGGCACTGTTTCGGGGGGGGGAGGCCGGTTTGGGAAGGCACTCGCTGGGACCAGTTCCCCTGATGGACTGGTTGGAAATGGGGCGCCCCTCAGAAAGGGGTGCCCCGTGAATGGCTGCGAACTAAGAAAGACACTCTGTCTCAGTCGCCACGGTCCAGAGGCTAATCCTCGTTGTCCTGATGCGTGCTGACGACGTCGCCGATGGTCGCGTCCACCGTTACCTCAGTGCCGTTGTCCAGCTCAACGCTGTAGACCAGCGTCCCATTCTCGTTATCGAGGTCGGTCTCAACCACCTGAGTGCCGGGGTATTCGGCGAGCGCTATCGCCTCCGCCTGAGCTGCAGTCAGCGCCGCCTGGCTGGACGCAACGACTTGCTCTTCATCCTCGTGGTCATTGTCCTCATCGGATTCCGTACCGTTGTCGACGACCTCGTCTTCAACCGAGTCTCCGTCGGCCTGCTCCCCGGTCAAATCTTCGTCGGATTCCTTTTCATCCTGCACATTGTCGCCATCCGCCTCCGCCGCTTCAGTCACGGCTCCTGTGGCAGGGTCGACCCTGGCCTCGACTCCATTATCAAGTTCGATGCAGAAGCACCAGGAACCGTTTTCATCATCGAAGTCGGTCTCGACTACACTCGCACCCGGATACGCGGCGAGTACGATAGCCTCGGCCTCGGCGCCAGTCATGGTGGTCTGTCCCTGGCCGGAGTCGCTGCCCTGCGGTGGAGCGGCGAATAGCGAACCGAACGTGAGTGTGCCCACGACCGCCCCAATGAGCAG
>CAZQML010000077.1:0-3460 GCA_964594245.1 uncultured Dehalococcoidales bacterium
GGGCGGTCTGAAGGTCGCGGCACGTGGTTGCGTCGAACTCTTTCTGAAATCGTCGCATGAAGCGGAAGCCTGAGCCCATTGTGTCGAGAAACGCCTGGCTGTTCTCGATGTCTTCGTCCGCCATCGCCAGCCCGACTGCAAGCAAGCCACCCAGCAGGGCGCCACACGTGTTGCCTGTGAGAGCTATGCCGCCTGCCAGCGGTGTGCTCGCCAGTGTAACCTGGCTGTTGCCCAGGCCGAGATGCTTCTGTATCGGAATCAGAACGCACCTGGAGCAGCCGTGGTACTGCCTTTCGATCGCACAGGCCTCGTCCTCTATGGTCTGAAGGAGCTCCTCTCGGGAAAGTGAAGTGGACATAACTACCTCCATGTTGACGGTGTAAACAGCGTATGCGCGAACGCGCCTCTGAGTCAACACCGGCGGTCTACGGAATACGCGGGTGCTATAATGCGCTCTCGCATGGCCGACATCTTCGAGGGCAGAAGCGTCTCGACGCGGTTCCGCATCCTGGTGGAAATCGCCTCGCGCCAGCCGTCCGTGCAGCAGAAGAGCGTCGCCGGGGAGCTCGGCATCACGGTGCAGGCTGTCTCCGGGCACATGAAGGAACTCATGCAGGTCGGCTACGTGGCTTCACGTGGCAGGACCCGCTATTCGGTGACGCCGCAGGGAGTGGACTGGCTGCTTCGCACGGCGAGAGAGTTGCAGTCCTATTCCGAGCGCGTCGGCAGTGTCATACGGGATATCGCGGTAAGCGCGGCGCTCGCCGGAGACGACCTCGACGCAGGGCAGAAGGTGGCTCTGACGATGCAGGACGGGTTGTTGTGGGCCAGGCCGCAGCGTGACGGGGATCCCACCCGCGCGACCGTTGTCGGGAAGGCGGCTGCCGGCATGGATGTGGGGGTCAGGGGCATCGAGGGGGTGATTCCACTGTCGCCTGCCGAAGTGTTGGTGGCCACGATGCCTGCAGTCCAGGACGGTGGCTCCCGCCGCGTCGATGGAGAGAAGCTTCGGTCACTGGTCGGCAAGGTGCGAATGGTCGCTGCCGTTGGTGTAGAGGCGCTCGTCGCGCTCCGTTCGTTGGGCAAGGAACCCGACTGCTGGTGGGCGTCCTCCGCAGCCGTCGTAGAAGCTGCGTCCTCCGGAGTGTCCTGCCTGCTGCTCTGCCCGGAGACCGGACTTTCGCGAGTTTCTGAACGGCTGATGGACTCGGGTATCGCCTTCTCGGTAGTCGATGTTTCGTCGGAACTGACTCAGAGCGACTGAATTTGCCTCTGAAGTGAGGCCCACTACCCCACAATCTTGCCCGCATCCCTCAAGATAGGTCGGAGTCCTACGCACTACATGTTGACAAAGTCTTCCCTGCTGTCCCAACATATAGTGGTCTGGTTGGGTAAACGGGGCCTGTGGCTCCGCCTGCGCCCGATGGAACAGGCAAGAGGAGGACCGGAGCATGACCGACCACAAGGTTGAATACATCCGAAAACGTGAAGGGCATGTAGTTCCTTTCCACCCGGAGAAGATTACCGAGGCGGTGTTCAAGGCGCTGCGGGCCGTGGGAGATGATGACAGGTCGGTTGCCGACCACGTGACCTCTCAGGTTGTGTCTATCATGAACATCACGTGCAGGGACAGCCGTGTGCCCACCGTCGAAGAGGTCCAGGACCTTGTGGAGAAGATGTTGCTCGAGAGCGGGCACGCGGGCGTCGCCAAGGCGTACATCCTCTATCGCGAGCAGCACTCCAAGTTGCGGGAGTCACGCAAGCTGCTCGAAGGCGCCCGCAACATGGTCGATGACTACATCGGCAGGCTTGACTGGCGCGTCAATGAGAACAGCAACATGGACTACTCGCTCCAGGGCTTGAACAACTACGTCTCCGCGGGAATCGCCTCACGCTACTGGATAGGCACCATCTATCCTCCCGAGATACGCGAGGCCCACATGAACGGGGATTTCCACATTCACGACCTCGGGATTCTCGGCGTCTACTGCTGCGGCTGGGACCTGAAGGACCTTCTGCTCAAGGGGTTTGGAGGCGTGCGTGGCAAGGTGGAGAGCACGCCGCCCAAACATCTCCGCAGCGCGCTGGGCCAGATAGTCAATTTCTTCTACACGCTCCAGGGCGAGGCAGCCGGCGCGCAGGCGTTCTCCAACTTCGACACGTTGCTGGCGCCGTTTGTGCGCTACGACGGGCTGGACTATAAGGGCGTCAAGCAGGCCATGCAGGAGTTCGTCTTCGGCCTCAATGTTCCAACCCGGGTCGGCTTCCAGACGCCGTTCACCAACCTGTCGATGGACCTGAATCCGCCATCGCACCTTGCCGACGAGGCGGTCATCGTTGACGGCCGGCCACAGGAGGAGAAGTACGGCGACTTCCAGGCAGAGATGGACCTCATCAACCGGGCTTTCTGCGACATAATGATGCAAGGCGACGCTAAGGGCAGGATCTTCACCTTCCCGATTCCCACCTACAACATCACGAAGGAGTTTGACTGGGATAACCCGCAGTTTGAGCCGCTCTGGAGGATGACGGCCAAGTATGGGATTCCGTATTTTGCGAACTTCGTCAACTCGGACATGAATCCTGAGGACACGCGAAGCATGTGTTGCCGGCTTCGCCTTGACCTGGAACAGGTCAGGAAGAGGGGAGGTGGACTCTTCGGGTCCAACCCGCTGACCGGCAGCATCGGCGTGGTGACCATCAACATGCCGCGGCTCGGTTACCTCTCCGCGACTCGTGAGGAGTTCTTTGAACGTCTGGACCGTCTGATGCTGTTCGCGCGCGACAGCCTGGAGATCAAGCGCAAGGCCATTGAGCGCTTCACCGAGGACGGACTGTACCCCTACTCGCGAGTCTACCTGTCCGCCATAAGCGAGAGGCTGGACAGCTACTGGGCGAACCACTTCTCGACAATCGGCCTCATCGGCATGCACGAAGCCTGCGTCAACTTCCTCGGTCAGGGCATCGACACTGCGGAAGGAGAGGCGTTCGCCGACGAGGTGCTCGACTTCATGCTCGGTCGCCTGGCGAAGTTCCAGGAAGACACCGGACAACTGTACAACCTTGAGGCAACTCCGGGTGAGGGTGCATGCTACCGGCTGGCACGGCTTGACAAGCAGAGCTTCCCGAACATCGCCGCCGCGGGTGACGAGCACCCGTACTACACGAACTCAACCCACCTGCCGGTAGATTCATCGAGAGACCTCTTCGAGGCGCTTTCGCACCAGGACCGCCTCCAGGTGAAGTACACGGGCGGCACTGTCTTTCATTGCTATCTGGGAGAGAAGATAGACGACCCCGAGAGCTGCAAGCTGCTTGTCAGGCGTATCACGAACAACGTTCGAATGCCCTATTTCACACTTACTCCTACGTTCTCTATATGCCATACCCACGGCTACCAGCACGGGGAACAGTGGACGTGCCCCGATTGCGGAGAACCCTGCGAGGTATACTCGCGTGT
>CAZQML010000078.1:0-3114 GCA_964594245.1 uncultured Dehalococcoidales bacterium
TCTCCTGACGGCGATTCTCGCAGCACAGGTGGCCGAAGTCATCGCCGTTGAGATTGACCCCAGAATGGTCAAGTTGCTCCGGGAGACACTGCGCTCGGCACAAAATGTCACCGTGGTGCAGTCCGACATCCTCCAGGTAACCCCGGAACAGCTCCTTGCCGGCCGGGGCCTGCAAAGCGACGGCCAGAGCTACAAGGTTGTGGCAAACCTGCCGTACTACATCACTTCCCCGGTGCTGCGGCATTTCATCAGCGCAAGGCTGAAGCCCGATCTCATGGTCGTCATGGTGCAGGAAGAGGTCGGCCGCGCCATCACAGCGCAGCCGGGAGACATGAGCCTTCTCAGCGTCTCAGTACAGTTGTTCGCGCAGCCGTCGAAAGTCAGGCGAGTGCCCGCAAGTTGCTTCTACCCCCCACCCAAGGTCGACTCGCTCGTGGTCAGGCTCGACACGTTCAGCTGCCCCCTGGTCGAGCCCGGAAAAGCGGGCGAATTCCTGCACTTCGTGGCGGCGGGATTTCACTCCCCCCGCAAGCAGCTACGGAACTCGTTCTGCCACGGACTCGGCGCCACACGGGAGTACGTGGAGGGCCTGCTTTCGCAAGTCTGCATCGACCCCAAAAGAAGGCCCGAGACGCTTGCGGTGAAGGAGTGGGTGCGCCTCTGGGAAGCCAACCGCAGCATGACGGAGTCCGGAGCGTGCTGACTGCCCGTGCGCCGGCCAAGATCAACCTAGTTCTGGAGGTCCTGGGCCGCCGGGCGGGCGGGTACCACGACATATACGGTATCGCACAAACCATCGATGTCTACGATACTCTTCGCTTCGAGCCGTCCGACGAAGTCAGGTTCACGTGCAGCGAGCCGGCGCTCGAGAACGACAACCTGGTCGAGCGCGCGGCCGTGCTTCTCAGGAAGCGCACGGGGACAACGAGTGGTGCGCACATCCATCTGCAGAAACACATCCCCTGGGGAGCAGGCCTGGGAGGCGGGAGCAGCGACGCAGCTGCCACGCTGCTCAGCCTCAACGTCCTCTGGGGGCTGGGCCTCAACGACCGCGAACTGGCGCCGCTGGCGAGTGAACTCGGCTCCGACGTGTCGCTCTTCATGCACGGTGGTACGGTCCTCACGGAGGGAAGAGGAGACACCGCCCTCCCTGTCACTCCACTGCCACCCACCCATCTGGTCCTGCTCATACCGCCGGGGACGCAGATTGAGGCCAAGACTGCGACGCTCTACGGGCGTCTGAGCACCGCTCACTTCACGAAGGGACAGTTCACGCGCGCCGCCCTCTTCTCACTCAGCACTGCAAAACGCATTCCTGAGGACCTCATGTTCAATGCCTTCGAGAAGGTAGCATTCGACTTCTTTCCCGGTCTGCTGGAGCTCAAGTCGGACTTCGAGGAAGCTGCGGAGGGGAGGGTGCACCTTGCAGGGTCAGGTCCGTGCCTCTTCGCGCTATTCGGAGCAGTCGTGCCCGCACGGGAGACTGCTTCGCGGCTTCGAGCGCGTGGGTACGACGTCCGTGTGGCGCGCACAACCAGTGGACGAGACAGCGCCGGCAGCGGTAGAACCTAAGAGGCTGTTCCCGGCTCCCCGGCGAGAATGCGCCGCGCCAGCTCCACTTCCTCCTCCCTCGAGCCAACCTCTCCGTTCAGCCGCGCCTCCCGCAGCCTTCCCAGAGCCGAGCCAATAGCCGGCCCCTCCACGAAGCCGAATTGCCGCAACTCCTGGCCGTGCAGGGCGGGACGAACATAGCGCAGGCGAGTGAGGTATAGAGAGACTCGCGACCGAGCAAGGGGGCGCCCGTACAGCAACTCCGCTGCCGAGAGCGACGCTGTGCTCTTGTCACATAGCAGGCCAACCACATCGCTTGGCCTCAAGCCGGGTCTGTCCAGGTCCACCTCGAAAACGCGCAGCGCAAGGCTATCCTGCATCGGGCCAAGCAGGCGCCCGGGCAGATTCAACCTGGTCGCCACTGATGCCAGCCCCTCCTTGTCAAGCCGCCACGCGAGCACACACCAGAAGAGCGTCTGCAAGCTCGCAGTAGACTGTCGATTCGCCTTCGCGCGCCGCACGGCCTCGAACTGGCCGGGGCCGAAGCCGAGCGATTCATCGATGGCAGCAAGCACTCCGAGGCCGCCGAGCCGCCACAGCATCTGCTCGGGCTCACGCTCCGCGAGCATGTGCTCCATCTCGTGTCGCAAACGGTCGGCACTGATGCACTTCACAAATGAAAGACCGAGCGTCAGCAGATCGAGCGACGACTTCTCAAATGCAAACCCGAGACGCTGCTCGTAGCGCACGCCACGGAGTATCCTGGTTGCGTCGTCCTCAAAGCTTGCCTCGTGCAGTACTCTAAGGAGTCCGTGCTGCAAGTCAGCCCTGCCTCCATACGGGTCAACAAGCTCACCATGCCGTTCCGTGCCGAGATGGACGGCCATCGCGTTGATGGTGAAGTCGCGTCTCAGAAGGTCCTGCTCGATACTCCCCGGGCGCACGGACGGCAGAGCCCCGGGCGTGCGATACGACTCATTCCGTGCGGTCGCGAGGTCCACGCGGAAGGGACCGGATACGAGTGTAGCCGTCCCAAACCTCTCGTGGAACACTATCGCAGGGCCTCCGAATGTCTCAAAGGAGCGAGCAACGTCGAGTGCGTCGCCCTCGACAACTACGTCCAGGTCGAGGCTGCTCTCGCCCAGCAGCAGGTCGCGCACGGCCCCTCCAACCAGGCAGGCGCGGTAGCCCTTCTGTGCGGCACAAGAGCCAATCCACGCCAGCAGCTCACGCGTTGGAGCCGGTAGCCACCTCTCAAGTTCAGCGGAAAGGTTCATTCACGAAACGTCCCTCACCGATTATAACATTGGCAGTCGTACGTACCGAGCGCGAGCACCGGAAGGAGGCTGTTGTTGTCCAGCGATAATGTCCGCTTAAGCGGTCAGCGATCGTGTCCTCTTCGCCTGGTGACGACAGGGACACGGGGGGGGCAGCCCATGGTGGCGAGGGCATGGCCGCAGTTCGTGATGTAGGGGCCATTCGCGAACGGCCCGGCCATCGTCTGGAACCACGGTTGTAGCCGCACTCCAACCGTCGAAACCTTCCGGCCACCGTAGACATCGA
>CAZQML010000079.1:0-4122 GCA_964594245.1 uncultured Dehalococcoidales bacterium
TCTCGCGGAGTAGATTCAATACTGCGAAGGCGCTGCTGCCAATGCGTCACCTAAGGGCAAGCGGTGCCTCGAGCGCCCCGCTCATCGTCGGGACCTACACCACCCAGACTAGCTGGGAGACTGTCGGTGGGCCCCTGCGAATCCACGCCGGAAGGTGAAGGACGTTCTCAACTTCGCGGGTTTGCCTCCACTGCTCTTGACAGGCAGGGGCATGTGAGTGTTAGCTATGCGGTGAGAAGCCGTGGGGGAGGCCGCGCTCAACTGGTGCAGCAACGGGACATGGAAGACAGACCGCCGGTGGTCACGGAAAAGCCCTGGGGCCGCGAGCTGCTGCTCCGCAGCACCGACACCTACGTAGTCAAGGTGCTGTGCGTCAGGGCCGGGTGCCGCCTCAGCCTGCAGTACCACACGCTCAAGCGGGAGACGCTGCTGCTCGGGAGCGGCAACGCCCTCCTCGAGATACACCTCGGCGGCGAGGTCATCCAGCACTCGCTCGATGAGGCTGTGGACGTGGCTCCGGGCACCGCGCACAGGCTGGTGGCCCTGGAGGACTCGGAGATAGTTGAGGTCTCGACTACCGAGCTGGATGACGTGGTCAGGCTGGAGGACGACTACGGCCGGTAAGGCGCCTAGAGCCTCCCGCTGATCTATTGGACGAGTATGCAGACTTGACAGAGCTGACTGCGCCTATCTACAATCGTCAATCAGCTTTCGTTGCGAGCAGATGACAATGATTAGTTCCCGGGCATATTCCGTCTTTGAGTATTACTTTAGCTATCCGACCGGCACGCCCGGGAGCGGTCTTGCAACGTGATGTAGCGTAACACTCATCAGAATGAAAGAAGGGCCCTCCCGGAAGGGTCCTTTTCTTTTTGCGCTGACCGGGCGGCCACGGGGACCGCAGGCAGCGCGCAGAGCGAAGGAGACGCAATGATAATCATGAGGACGGATGCCACAGAGGAGGACATACAGAGGGTCATCGCGGAGATAGAGAGGAACGGACTCCGCGCCGATGTGTCCCGCGGCGACTACATGACGGTCATCGGCCCCGTGGGCGATGAGCGCCGGCTTGCTTTCGACAGGATTGCCGCGTTCCCGGGAGTGAAGGAGGCGACGATGGTTGAGACGCCGTACAAGCTCATCAGCCGTGAGTACGCGCGCTTCTTCGGCGAGCCCGGCGCCCACATGACCGTAAACATCGGCCATGTTAACATCGGCAACGGAGAGCCCGTCATCATCGCCGGTCCCTGCGCGGTCGAGAGCAGAGCACAGCTCATGCGCATCGCTGGAGAGGTCAAGAAAGCCGGCGCGCACATCCTGCGCGGTGGGGTCTTCAAGCCGAGAAGCTCCGTGCACTCCTTCCAGGGACTGGGGGCGGGCAGCACAGAAGACGCCGAGGAGGCGCTGAGCTGGATGCGGGAGGCCGGCGACGCGTTCGACATGCCCGTCGTGACTGAGGTAAGGGGCGAGTCAACCGTGGAGTTGGTGGCGCGCTACGTGGACATCATGCACATAGGCGCACGCAACATGTACGACCAGGACCTCCTCGTGGAGGTGGCCCGGCAGCACAAGCCCGTGCTGCTCAAGCGACACTTCGGCGCGAGCATCGAGGAGCTGCTCTCCTTCAGTGAGTACATCGCGGCGGAGGGCAACAAGGACATCATTCTGTGCGAACGGGGCATCGTCCCGATGGGCAAGGGGAAGAGCTTCACGAGGTACACGCTCGACCTCGCGGCAGTCCCGGTCATCCATAAGGAGACCTATCTGCCTGTTATCGTCGACCCGAGCCACGCCACGGGGCGCCGCGACCTCATCTTCGACATGAGCTGCGCGTCCATCGCAGCAGGTGCGGACGGCCTGATGATAGAGTCACACTACGACCCGACTGAGGCCCTGGTGGATGGCCCACAGATGGTCACGCCCGACGAGCTGAAAGAAATCATCGAGGCGTGCAACAAGCTGTACCGTATGGTGAGGAAACACTGACATGAGGACGACCCGCGTGTGGTGCTCCGGCACTGTCTACCGGATGAGCATCGGAGCCGGCGTGCTGCGACAGGCAGGCGATGAGCTTGACCGCCTTGGCTTCTCCGGCAGGGTGGTTGTTGTGACAGACGAGACTGTCGGCGGACTCTTCCTGCAGGAACTGGAGCGCAGTCTGCGCGATGCGGGCTTCGACCCGGGAATCATCACAATTACGCCTGGTGAGGAGCAGAAGTCACTGGAGACGGCCGGCGTGCTCTACGGCCGCCTGAACGAGCTCGCGGTAGAGCGTTCGACGCCTCTTCTTGCGCTGGGTGGAGGCGTCATCGGCGACCTCACCGGATTCGTTGCGGCCACGTACTTCCGGGGGTTGCCCCTTGTGCACGTGCCCACGACGTTGCTCTCCCAGGTGGACAGCAGCCTCGGGGGCAAGGTGGCCGTCAATCACGGCATGCTGAAGAACAACATTGGAGCATTCCACCAGCCGGTTGGCGTGCTGGCGGACATTTCAACGCTCCTGCGGCTCCCGGAACGCGAGTTCCGCAACGGCATGGCCGAGGTCATCAAGAGCGCCGTAATCAGGGACGAGGGGTTCCTTGAGTTCCTGGAGATTCGGATGGACGACGTGCTGCTGCGGGACGAGAGCGTCCTGGAGAAGATGGTCGCTGTAACCGCCGGAATCAAGGCGGCCGTTGTCCAGGAGGACGAGCGCGACCACGGCCTGAGGAATATACTCAACTTCGGGCACACGATCGGGCACGGCATAGAGACGGCCTCCGGCTTCAGCCTGTGCCATGGCGAAGGAGTGGCTATCGGCATGGTTGCGGCTGCGAAGATGTCTGCTGCCATGGGCCTGCTCGAACCCGGCGAGCTGGCGCGCCTCAGCGCGTTGCTCGTGCGGGCGGGGCTGCCGGTCACGATGCCGGAGGGCATCGACCCATTGGTCGTTGTTTCTGCAATGGCCCGCGACAAGAAGCGGGCCGGCGGTCGCCTGCGGTTCGTCCTGCCCACACGGCTGGGCGAGGTCGTCATCCGCAACGACGTGCCCGAGAAACTGATAGAGGAGACGGTGCTTGGCTCCAATGTTGTTGCCTGAGATTTGCGCCTGCATAACGTCGGTCGGCGACCTGGAAGCGGCGCTTGCCGTCCGCGAAGACGTCGCCCTGTACGAGGTCAGGATTGACCTCATAGGGGACGACTGGCGCAGCATCGTCGGGTCGCTGCCGCGACCGTGGATTGCGTGCAACCGGGTTGCGAGCGAAGGGGGCGCAGCCGTTTGCTCCGATAACGACCGCCTGGCCTCGCTGCGGCAGGCTGTGGCAGCGGGAGCGCATTTCGTGGACATCGAACTGTCCACGGACGGCGCCGGCGCCCTGGTCGCCGACCTCAAGGGTCGCGTTCAGACCATCGTGTCCTATCACGATACTCACGGCACCGGCAGCGAGGACGAACTGGCTGCCATGGTGGCCCGCGAGAGGGGGCTGGGCGCCGACGTATGCAAGGTGGTGACGACGGCGCAGACGGCCGGCGACAACGCCACGGTGCTGAGGCTTGCAAGGCGGTTCAGCAACGACGGCATAGTGGCGCTTGCCATGGGGCCGCTCGGGATGCCCAGCCGTGTCCTGGCTCCCCTCGCAGGAGCGCGCTTCACCTATGCGTCACTTGCGTCCGGCCACGAGTCCGCGCCGGGGCAGCTCATGGTAGGGCATCTCCGGGCGATATATGAAACACTGGGAGCTATCTGAGATGTGTCCTACGGGCAGGACTGTTGTGTGCGGAATCGTCGGCGACCCCATCGAGCACTCGATGTCGCCTGCAATGCAGAACGCGGCCTTCGCAGCGAGGGGACTCGACTGGGTCTACGTTGCGTTCAGGCTTGCGAGGGGTGATGCAGAGGCATGTGCCCGTGGGATGAAGGCGATGGGGATACGCGGTCTGAATGTGACCGTGCCTCACAAAGTCGACATAATGCCCTTTCTGGACTCGATTGACGACGTGGCGCGGCGGATTGGCGCCGTGAACACGATTGTGAACGACGGCGGACTGCTGAAGGGCTACAACACCGATGCGGCGGGCTTCGCCTGGGCACTGGAGGACCGGGACGTTGAGGTGCGTGACAGGACGGTGGTGTTGCTGGGG
>CAZQML010000080.1:0-11401 GCA_964594245.1 uncultured Dehalococcoidales bacterium
GCCATCGTCCGTCGCCTGTACCTGGCGCACCCCATCGTATGCAGCCACAGATGGCAGGAGTGTACGCAGAATGGGAGGAGGCTCATACAGAGCATCAGCGCAGCGTGCGCCTTGCACCAGGACGACGTCATGCGACACTGCGAGGCGGCATGCAAGAAAGACAAGCGGCGCCACGCCGATGCCTCCAGCGATAATCAACACACGGCTTCGACCGACGGGGGCAGTGTATCCGCGTCCCAGGGGCCCCGTCAGCTGGACGAGTGCCCCCTTGTCGAGCCGGGCAAGCCATTCGGTTCCTTTGCCTCTGGTCCTCCAGAGAAGAGCCAGCCTGTCGTCCGATGCTGCGTGGACACTCAACGGCCGCCTCAAGGGCAACTCTCCACATTGCACCATCACGAACTGGCCCGGCTCCACACGGGAGGCAATCTCAGGCGCCTCAAGCACCATCAGCGACAGCTCGGCTCCGGCTGACTCACGCGCAAGGACACGGGCCGACAGTTGCTGCATCAGTTTCTTCCGCTGAGGTAGGTCTCCAGGCGCTCGACACTGTAGCCCCGACCTGCCGCCACGCCAGCCTCGAGTGCCACCTGCATCGTGTCGAGCGAGGTGTAGCACGGTATGCGCTTTTCGACAGCCGCACGGCGTATTGCAAACCCGTCTTTCAGAGCAAGCCTTCCCCCGGTGATGGTGTTCACCACGGCATGAACGGAGCCGTCACGGAGCACGTCAATCACGTTCGGATGGCCTTCGCTCAGTTTCTTCGTAACCATCCGCACGGGCACACCCAGGGCCGAAATCATGGACGCCGTCCCTTCGGTTGCAACCAGTCCGTAGCCAAGTTCATGCAGCTTCTTCACGAGTGGCACCGCCTCAGTCTTGTCGCGGTCAGCGATGCTGAGCAAGACACTACCCTTCGGCGGCAGCATCAGGCTGGCCGCTATGAGCGCCTTTGTGAGTGCCCCCTCAATGTTGAAGTCGACGCCCATGACCTCGCCGGTGGATTTCATCTCGGGTCCAAGGTAGTTGTCCACGCCAATCAGCTTTGACATGGAGAACACGGGAGCTTTGACCCCGACGAGCTTGCTCCTGGGCCACAGTCCTCCCTTGTAGCCCAGCTCCTTCAAGGTAGCTCCTGCCATCAATTTCGTCGCGATATTCACGACGGGAACCCCCGTCACCTTAGAGATGAAGGGCACTGTTCTGCTGCCACGCGGATTCACCTCAAGGACATAGACCAGGGAGGATTCCCCCTCCCGCAGAATAACCATCTGGACGTTTATCAACCCCCTCACACCCATCGCAATCGCAATACGCGTTGTGTAGTCCACCATGGTGTCGACCTCGGCGTTGGTCAAGTTCACGCCCGGATAGACGGCTATGGAGTCGCCACTGTGCACCCCGGCTCTCTCAATATGCTCCATGACACCCGGGATGAGGACCTCGGTGCCGTCAGCTATGGCATCAACCTCCACCTCTTTTCCGAAGATGTACTTGTCAATCAGAACCGGATGGCGGCTATCGAGTTCGAGTGCCATGACAAGATAGCGGATGAGTTCCGTCTCGTTGTAGACAATCTCCATGGCTCGGCCGCCGAGAACGTAGCTCGGTCGCACAAGGAGAGGATAGCCAAGCCCCTGGGCAACGCCGAGTGCCTCCTCCACGCTCCTCACGCCGGCGCCGGGAGGCTGTGGAATCCCAAGACGTTCCAGGAAATCCTCGAACCGTCTCCTGTCCTCGGCAATATCGATGGTCTCTGCCCCCGACCCGAGTATCGGAAGGTTGTTTCGTGAGAGCGTATCGGCCATGTTGATGGCAGTCTGGCCGCCGAACTGTACGATTGACGGGGTCACGTCCTGCCCCTCATTCGCAAGTATGTCGCGTATGCTCTCTTCGTCCAGGGGTTCGAAATACAGCCTGTCGCACGTGTCAAAGTCGGTGGACACGGTCTCGGGGTTCGAGTTTACGATGATGCTCTTGATTCCCAGGTCCTGGAGGGCCCACGCCGAATGAACGCAGCAGTAGTCGAATTCGATGCCCTGACCGATCCTGATGGGACCACTACCGATGACGACCGCCTTGCGTCCGTCGATTGGCTGGGCCTCGTTTTCCTGCTCATAGGTGCTGTAGAAATACGGCGTCTCGGCAGCGAACTCCGCGGCACACGTGTCGACCATCTTGTACACGGGCCGGATGGCCAGGCGGTCTCTCAAGTCCCTCACCTGCTCCGGCAGCCGGTCTGCCAGAACCCCGATGTGATCATCGGAGAATCCCATCCGTTTTGCCGAGTAGAGCAACTCACGACTGAGCTCCCCCGAAAGCAGCTCCTTCTCCTTGTCGACGATGTTGCGCAGTTTCTCAATGAACCACGGGTCGATGCCCGTCAGCCGGCACGATTCCTCAGTTGACATGCCACGACGAAGCGCGCCCATCAATGCCCACAGCCTGAGGTCGTTGGGGTGGAGCGGGTAGCCGTCATACCCCTCCTCTTTGCCCCACTTCGGGTCTTCCCAGAGCATGGTCTTCTTGCCCACTTCCAGGGACCGTACTGCTTTCTGAAGTGCTCCTTCGAAGGTCCGGTCAATGGCCATGACTTCGCCCGTAGCCTTCATCTGGCTCCCGATGCCACGGTCGCCCATGGCGAACTTGTCGAACGGCCATCTCGGTATCTTCGCAACGATGTAGTCGATAGTCGGTTCGAACGACGCCAGCGTCTTTCCCGTTACTTTGTTCGGAATCTCATCCAGGCGCTTCCCGATCGCAACCTTCGATGCCACACGTGCTATCGGGTACCCCGTGGCTTTGCTCGCAAGCGCGGAGCTTCGACTCACGCGCGGATTCACCTCAATCACGAAGTACTGGCTGTTCTCCAATCCCAGCTGGTCCGGAGCCCAGTGCCGGGCCACCATCGGATGCGGAGTCAGCGCGAACTGGATGTTGCACCCTCCCTCAATCCCGAGGGCCCGTATTATGCGCAGGCTGGCTGACCTGAGCATCTGATACTCGCGGTCCACCAGCGTCTGGCTCGGCGCGACCACGATGCTGTCGCCCGTGTGCACCCCCATAGGGTCCATGTTCTCCATGCAGCAGATAGTGATACAGTTATCCGCGGCATCTCGCATCACTTCAAACTCGATTTCCTTCCATCCAGCAAGGCACCTCTCAACAAGAACCTCGCCGCTCATGCTGCAATCCAGGCCGTTGGCGGTGACCGTCTCCAGCTCCTCCATGGTGTAGGCCATGCCTCCACCGGTTCCGCCAAGTGTGTATGAGGGGCGGACGATAAGTGGAAGACCGATTGTGCGGGCCAGCTCCACGGCCCCTTCAACCGAATGGACGGTGGCGCTCTCGGGCACCGGTTCGCCTATCCTCAGCAGCAGTTCCTTGAAGAGAGAGCGCTCCTCAGCATCCTTGATGGTCTGGACCGACGTGCCCAGCATCCTGACGCCATACCTGTCCAGTATGCCGGCGTCGGCGATTTCGACGGCAAGGTTGAGTCCCGTCTGCCCGCCAAACGTAGGAAGCAGGCCGTCGGGACGCTCTTTCTCTATTATTCTCTCCAGCAGTTCAACTGTGAGTGGCTCGATGTAGACGATGTCCGCTATTCCCTGGTCAGTCATGATAGTGGCAGGGTTTGAATTGACGAGGACCGTCGTGATGCCCTCTTCACGAAGTGCGCGGCACGCTTGCGTCCCGGAGTAGTCGAACTCAGCGGCCTGGCCGATAACAATCGGTCCCGAGCCAATCACAAGAACTTTGGACAGTCGGTTCATCAGTTGCTCTCCTAGCTATCTTCAGGCCCTGCCTGCGGACGCGCTACACCCACGACACAGCCTCACAACACCTCTATTCTTCCGCCGCTGCACCTGGGCAGCAACGTATCTTCCACATACACACATCTCCCACCCACAAACGAAGTCAACACCTTCCCTCGCAGCCTCCTTCCTTCAAGAGGCGTGTTTCTCCCCTTCGACAGGAACCGGGCACTCTCGACAGTCCATGCCAGGTCCGGGTCGAACAGGACCAGGTCCACCGCTGCCCTCTCAAACAGCCCGACACCGGTGCTACACACGCCCAGGATGCCGGCCGGGCCGGACGTGAGGCATTCAATCAATCTCGCGAGGCTGATATCTCCACGGTGAGACACCGTAAGGACAGCCCCGAGCGCTGTCTCGAAGCCGCTGATGCCGAAGGCGGCATCCTCGGGTGAGCCCATCTTGTCCTGACTGGTATGAGGAGCGTGGTCCGTGACCACCGCATCGATAACGCCGTCGGCCAGCCCCCTGACGATTGCCTGCGAATCAGCGGCCGTGCGGAGCGGTGGGTTGACCTTCGCGTGGTTATTGAACACCATCGAACCCGAGGGCCCTTCGGACATGGCGTCCTCTTCCGTCAACGTCATGTGATGCGGAGTAGCCTCGGCGCTGACGAGCAGTCCGTCGTCCTTCGCTCTCCGTATCATCTCCACAGCACGGGCCGTTGTCACGTGCGCTATGTGAACATGCGCTCCGGTCATTCGAGAGAGGGCAATGTCGCGGCACACAGCCAACTCCTCGGCCTCGGGCGGCATGCCGCCGAGTCCAAGCTGCAGGGCGATCAGTCCCTCGTTGAGTACGCCCCCGGAGACAAGGCCACCATGCTGTGCGTGGTCAATCACAGGCATGCCGACTTCCCCCGCGCGCAGCAGGGCGTCACGCATAAGGCATGCATCAAGCACGTAGTCCCCGTCGTCACTGAAGCCCACGGCGCCGGCATCGGCAAGGGCTTCAATGTCGGCCAACTCCTGACCGAGTCTTCCCACCGTCACCGTAGCAATCGGCAGCACGTTGACCACAGCTTCCCTTGAAGCGACTTCCAGAAGGGACCGGATACGCTCAGGAGTGTCCAGGGGAGGGCGCGTATTCGGCATGCAGCACACGGTGCCGAATCCGCCCGCCGCGGCAGCAAGTGTGCCGCTCCGGATGGTCTCCTTGTCCTCAAATCCCGGCTCGCGCAGGTGACAGTGGATGTCGATGAAAGCCGGAGTGGCGACAAGCCCCCGGCAGTCGACGTGCACGCAGCTCTCGCTCTCGTCGCGACCTCCGGTGGACAGAACGCCGTCCACGATGAAGAGATTGCACACCTTGTCGGTTCCCGACGGTGGGTCAATCACCCGGACTTCATGAAGGGCGATAGAGTTCGACATCTACTCGCTCACCTGTGCCTGCGCGCTCGGCCTGAACCCGTGCGCTTCGGCCTCCCCTGCATGCGCGAACACGAGAAGGTTCTCGGGTCGAATGAAGCTCGACCAGCGGCTGGTCGGCGAATGGTACTTCCTCCGGCTGGTCGGCTCGTCGTACGCTTCCGCAGTCGCAATTGCAGCGGCGCACACCTCGTGGTCGCAGTACACGCATCTCAGTCGGGGAGGCGACCCCTGGATGAGCTTGAAACGTGGGCTGAGGTAGCGGGCCTCCGAGGGTTGGTTCACGACGCAGCGTTCGTTTGGACAGCGAACGCCCGTATCGTGCGCGTAGTCAATGTGTTCCACTGGGCGCCAGTCGTCAGGCAGCGCCTCTGTCAAGGAGAACTCGGAGGGCACGCACCCCAGAAGCAGAGCCATCAGCGCCATGCGGACTGGAACGCCCTGGTGAGCCTGTTTGAAGTACAGGCTTCGCGGGTCGGAGTCCATTTCGAGTGCCAGCTCATCGACCCTCGGCAACGGGTGCAGCACAACGCTTCGTTCGAAACCCCGTGTGCGCAACAGTCGCCTATCCACAACCGGGTAATCTTTGGGCTGACCCTCTCCCACATCCACTCGCATTCGCTCCTTCTGGAGGCGAGTCACATACAAGGCGTCAACGCCCCGGTCCAACTCCAACTGGGCGGACATATGGGGCAGCATTGCGAGTTGATGTGGGCTGCGAGGAGTGACGTATATGGCGTCAACCGGCAACACCCCCTCACCATCCGACCTGACAAGCTGCTCTCCCCTGACCAGTTCACCACCGTAGTCAGTCGCCAGCCTGCTCAGTACATGCTCGGGCGCCGCAAGGCCCGCGCCCGGCCGGAACACGATTGTCGCGCCGAATCGGGCGAGTGCCCATGTAAGGGAGTGCACTGTCCTGCCGTACTTGAGGTCTCCCCACAGGGCGATACGTAGTCCTTCCAGGCGCCCTCGATCCTTCTTCAGCGTATACAGGTCACACAGGGTCTGTGTCGGATGCTCGTGGCCGCCATCTCCCGCATTTATGACCGGGACACCCGCGTAGTCCGCAACGACCCGCGCTGCGCCCTCCCAGGGATGCCTAATCACTACCAGGTCGGCGTAGCCGCCAACAACCCGCGCCATGTCCGCCAGCGTCTCGCCCTTCGCCAGGGATGTAGCCCCTACGTCCACGGCACTCACCAGTTGTCCTCCCAGCCTCAGCATCGCCGTCTCGAACGACAACCTGGTCCTTGTGCTGGGTTCGAAGAAGAGGCTGGCCATTATCTTGCCGCGGCAGGCTGACGCGTATCGCTCGCGGTGTTCCGCGATGTCCTCCGCACCAGCGAGCACGTATGACAGCTCCGCATTCGAGAAGTCGTCAACGCTGGTCAGGCTTCGCCCTGCAAGCCCACCGCCAATCATCTCTCCCCGATTCACTCGCAACCTCCATCCGCCGTCTCCGGTTCCAGAACGGTCACAGCATCGACGCCGTCAGTCTCCCGCAGGCGAACCTGCACAATCTCGCTCCGAGCGCTGGGGATGTTCTTTCCAACGTAGTCGGGTCGGATCGGGAGTTCCCGATGCCCGCGGTCGACAAGAACGGCCAGTTGGATGCTCTGGGGTCTGCCAAGGTCCATCAGTGCATCCATGGCCGCGCGAATCGTGCGGCCCGTATACAACACATCGTCAACCAGCACCACGTCCATCTCGGCAATGGCCACGGCGAGGCGATTCCCGCCTGCTCGCGCAGAAAGGACGCCGCCTCCTGCAGCAAGGAGATTCGTCACATCCGAATTCGACGACCCTCCCCCACTTCGCACGCTCGCGACTGTGGCCACTCCACCATGCCGGTGCGACCCATCATGAGGCAGGTCGTCACGATACGCAGCTACGTCCAGCGCTCCAACAGCAACCGTCTGGTTCTCATAGACGCCAATCGCCTTCTGAAGCCGCTCCGCGAGCGGCACACCACGGGTGCGCACGCCAACGAGAACCAGGTTGTCGGCACCGTGATTGCGTTCCAGAATCTCGTGAGCCACACGCGCAAGGGCACGCGCGATATCAGGAGCATCAAGGAGCAACTTGTCGGTCAAAAGTACACCCCTTGCCGGAGCACGGGCAAGGGGTATGATCTACGAGTGGGATTGCGACGATACGAGGTTCTCATTAATCCCCTTGCCAACCTCACAGGGCTGAATTAAAGGTGACTAGATTCTAACACCTAGTATCACTGTCGGCCAAGTCTTCTCGCCTCGCAGCGCAAGATATCCACGCGGGCTCGTGGCACTTACGCGGCCGTGCTGCTAGAATTGCTGCGCTTCGGCGGAGTGCCGGTCGTCATGACGAGGCGGAATCGGCTGGCTGAACCGATGCAGCGCCTCTTTGGTCGCACTCCACAATCGTATCCCTGCGCAGTATCATCGAAGTGATGTCATCAGACAAGCAGCTTGCCAGCCATTGGAACCAGGTAGCCGCCAACTGGTCGACCTCCGGCTACAGTAATCCCGTACTGGCAACTCACAAGCGAGCAGTCTACGCTCGACTCGTGTTCGAATGCTGCGGCGCGACGACACCCACTCTCGCTCTGAAGACCGACTTGTTCGCTGAGGCGTTCGGGGAAGAGGAGTTTCTTTCCGCTCTCCCATGGTCCGGCAGCTTTGTTGGCATGGACATCTCGAACGCGATTGTCACCACCGCAAGAGAGACCTACCGTACACGTGCGGTCTGCCTGCAGGGCTACGTCACGTGTGACGTCAGGCGATTGCCCTTCAGGAACGGCTGTTATGACCTTGTCTTGTCCGACTCTACGCTTGACCACCTCCCAACGCATGCCGATATCCTCGTGGCAGTAGCAGAGCTGACCCGCATCCTCGCGCCTGGCGGCCGCCTCATACTGACTCTCGACAACTCTGCGCAAATCTCATACCCTCCAAACTGGCTCGTACGCACCTGGATGCGCCTGGGGCTCGCCCCCTACTACATTGGCGTCACCTTGTCGCGACGGCAGTTGCGGGCCGCGTTTCTCGAACTGGGACTGAGGCTTGAACGTGAGACGGCTATCCTGCACTACCCGCATCCCGACGGGCTGGTGCGCGTGACGGAGACCCTGTTTCGCCGCCTGGGACGCGGCCATCTGGACCAACTTGTCGGACGTGCCTTCCACCTGTTGGAGGGGTTGCAGAACTCACACCTGCGATACCTCACTGGACGCTATCTGGCAGTCTCGGGAGTCAAGGACGCAGCAGATTGAGTAGCCTCGTCGAGATCAGGACAGACGCTCCGTGCCCTATGACCGGTTATCTCGCCATCGATTCGCTGGTCGGCGGCGCGGCTCACGGTGGGCTCCGTATCGCCCTCGACGTCGCTCCCGAACTCCTGCGAAGTGCCGCACGCACGATGACGCTGAAGTATGGCTTCGCCCGCCTTCCCGTCGGCGGCGCAAAGGCAGCGATACACGCGGACCCTGAACTACCTGCGGCAGAGAGAATGGCGCTGCTCCAGGCGTTCGGCAGAGCCATCCAGCCTTTCCTCAAGACCGGCATGTACGTCCCCGGCGAGGACATGGGGTCAAGCCCGGATGATATTCGGCACCTGCTACTGGCGGCCGGCGTCAATCCTCGCGCGCAGGACCTCATGTATGCCACATCGGGCTACTACACCGGCGTCGGAGTATGCGCAAGCGCACTCGCAGCTGCGCATACTGTCGGTCTCGCGACTCCCGGAGTCCGTGTGGCCATAGAGGGTTTCGGCAGTGTCGGGTCTGCCCTGGCTGCCAGTCTCCACGACAGAGGCGCCTGCGTGGTCGCCGTGTCAACCAGCCGCGGGGCGGTCCATAACGAAAAGGGACTCGACATACCGCGAATGCTGCAATCGCGCCGGGAACTCGGCAATACCGTCGTGCTCGACACATCACTGGGAGACTCCATTGAGCCGGAATCACTCATATCGCTCGACGTGGATATTCTCTGCCCCTGCGCCATCATGCACAGCATCACGTCCCTCAATGCACAGCGCGTGCAAGCGCGGATTGTCTGCCCGGGCGCCAATGTGCCCATCAGCGAAGAGGCGGAGTCCAGCCTCGAGCAGCGCGACATAGTCTGCATCCCTGATTTCGTGGCCAACTGCGGCGGAGTTCTCGGCAGCTCCATGTCGCGAGCCGGTCTCAGCTCATCGCGTGTTGCGCGTGTCGTCTCGCGCCGCATCGAGACCGAGACGACTCACGTGATTGACACCGCGCGCCGGGGCGGGCGCACGCTCCGCTCGGTCGCCTCCGAGATCTCCTCTGCACGCTTCGAACAGATGAAGTCACAGTATGAGACCAGGAACCTCTCGCGGGCATGTTTTCGAGCGGCCCTTAGCGTCTATCGCCGCGGGCTGATACCCGGCATCATAGTCTCGCCCATTGCAGGCTGGTACTTCGACAGGCGTTGGCGCTAGAACAAGGCTGTCACGCTTCCCCACTCATCCCCCTCCCTCATCCTCAACCTTCATCCCTCCAGTCCATTCAATATCACCAGCCTTGTCTGTTCCTTTGCACTCAATGTCAGCATCTCCTGCATGCGGACATTTTCGCTGAACGCTTAAGGGAGGACAGAATCGTAGACCTTCTACAGAGGCAATTTGTGGGGTTGACAGTACCCTCAGAAGCCTGTAACCTTGCCCGTCAATAGTGCCTATACGCATATCCTATAGGACTAACAGGCGCGCGTGCTCAGGTGGTTATGAGGCTGTTGCCGAAAGCACGACCGATTCACATCCCCCTCGTTTCCTCACATATGTCGCCATTCAGTGTGCCCGAGTCTCCCACTTGTGGCATGTTGCCGCGTCAATACCTTATGCCACTGCACATGGCCGGTTGGTTCACGTGTGAAGTCATACGTGCGTTCGACGGGACAGGCACAGTCAAGTGTCTCAACAATATGGCAAGGAGAGTGGTGTCGAGCCAGATGCCATTCGATAGTGTAGGAACGAGACAGGATTTGGAGGTGTGACGATGAAAGGGAGAACCATTGCGTTGGCTGGGGCAGTCCTCCTAACGATGCTGCTGGTGATAGGAGGATGTGCCGGAGAGACAGCGGTGCCCGAAGAAGAAGATGTTCCCGAGAGTGATAGTGCCGCTCCGAGCGACGGGACACCTGCTGCCGCCGAGACGGAAGTATTCGAATGGACATACTTGCATGAACACCCATCGGGCAGCCCTCTGTTCAACTACGTGGTGAACGTAGCTGACCAGATCGAAGAGGTGTCTGGCGGCAGGTTGAGCATAAGGGTAGCTGCCGGTGGCGAAATTGTGCCCGCCTACGACATCGTGGAAGCCCTGAAGGACGGTGTTGCCCAGATAGGATGGGGAGATGCGGCGGCGCAGCAGAAACTCATTGGACCCGTCGGCTATCTGCTGACGCCCACCGGTCTTCCGGGGGGACCCGACCCGATTGAACTGCTGGCGTGGTACTACATCGGTGGGGGAGAGGCTCTCGCGAATGAGATCTGGGGCGAGTGGGGCACGTCGGTTGGCTGTGTCCCATGCGAAGCCGAGCTGTTCTGCCACTCCAATGTCAAGCTGGAGGAACTCTCGGACTTCAAGGGCGTGAAGTTCCGCACAATGGGCCTCTGGGGAGAGGTCATTCAGAACAAGGGTGCGTCGGTTGTCGCGCTCTCCGGATCAGAGCTCTATGAAGCCATGCAGAGAGGCGTGATCGATGCTTTCGAGTATTGTCCGCCTGCGCAGAACTGGCCGATGGGATTCCAGGAGGTTGCGGACTACATCGGAGTTCCGGGCATACACTCGCCGTCGAACATCAGCTATCAACTTGTGAACCACGCGGAATGGGCCGGACTTCCTCCGGACCTCCAGCGCATTGTCATCGACCAGTTCAAGGTGGGCTGTGTCGACCAGTTCTTGTCGATGTGGTACCACGACGGCATCGCTATGGATGACTACGAGGCCTACGGTACCGAAGTAGTTACGCTGAGCGATGATGCCCAGATGGAAATTGCAAAGGCCGGGCTCGAGCTCTGCCAGCAGTACGCTGCAGAGGACGCCACTTTCAAACGTGTCTTCGAACAGCAAACAGCGTTCTACAAGACGTTCCGCCGGGCCACGCAGGAAGTCGCGCCTACGCCCTGCCTGTTCGATTTCCTGTAGGAGCAAGAAAAAGTCTGGCCGGGCGGTGCCGCCTCCCTGCGGAGGCGGCACCGCAGGAAATAGGATGATTGAAG
>CAZQML010000081.1:0-8084 GCA_964594245.1 uncultured Dehalococcoidales bacterium
GCCGAGGACGGTTCGGCACAGGTCCTCATCGAATCGCGGCGAGACACTGACAGGCTTCTGCACGGACCCCTCGCGCAGCACGAGAAGCTCAACCGCCTCGCCCTGCGACACGTCGGCCAACTCGGCTTGAAGGTCCTCCCAGGTCGTCATTGAGCGACCGCCCGCCTCGACGATGACGTCCCCCGACCTGAGCCCGGCTGCCTCTGCGACCGACGAAGCCTGTACCTGGTATACCAGCACACCGTCGCTCAGAACCATCGTTCTGGGCAGACCGAAAAAGGCCGTGAACAACAAGAACGCAAGCACAACATTCATCACGGGGCCCGCTGCGTAGACAGCGAACCTCGGCCAGGGTCCCTTGCTCGCAAGACTTCCTTCAGTATCAGGGTCGTCCTCGCTCTTGCTTCTGACAAATGCGCCCACAGGGAGGGCGTTGAGGGAGTACATCGTTCCCCTCCAGACACGCCCGAACAGCCGGGGTGGGAAGCCGATGCCGAATTCCTCCACGACAACGCCGACTCGCTTGGACGTGATGAAGTGGCCCAACTCGTGTACCACTACTACTATGAGCAGCGACAGGATGAAAAGCAGTATTGTGTCAATCATTTGGCTTCCTGATTGTCTTGTGAATCGAGGATGAGGGTGGGAGGACGGAGTTGCCCCAATGGTCCATCACAAAGCGCCGTCCCCATTCGTCTGCGGCGAGGACCTGGTCGAGTTCCGACGCGGCCTGAGGCTGGTGTGCCTCGATTGCCTGCCCGACAAGGGCCGCGATATCCGTGAAGCGTATCGCGCCTTGCAGAAAGAGCTCAACGGCTGCTTCATCTGCGCCGCAGAGCACGGCGGGATAGCTCATGCCGGCCCGGCCGGCCTCCCTCGCGATTCCAAGGCACGCAAACCTGTCCACATCAACGGGCTCGAAGGTCAACGTGACCGTGCCGGCCCATGACAAAGGGGCATCCAAGCCCGGCACTCGATCGGGGTAGCTGAGCGCATATTGGATTGGCAGGGCCATGTCCGGACGGCTGAGCTGTGCCTTGACCGACCCGTCAACGAACTCAACAAGCGAGTGCACAATGCAAGCAGGGTGCACCAGCACATCGATGCTCTCGAAAGGCACGCCGAAGAGCCAGTGCGCCTCGATGACTTCCAGTCCCTTGTTCATCAGCGTCGCCGAGTCAATGCTTATCTTCCTGCCCATGGACCAGACCGGATGAGCGAGTGCCTCTTCCGGCGTGATGTCAGCCAGTTGGGCGGCCGAACAACGGTAGAAAGGCCCCCCTGATGCAGTAAGGAGCAGGCGACCGATTCCGTTGTCCTCTCCACGAAGACACTGCCAGAGCGCATTGTGCTCACTGTCGACAGGTATCATCAGGGCGCCGGAATCCCGCGCAGCCTCAATAACGAGTGCCCCGGCCATCACCAGGACCTCTTTGCTGGCCAGGAGCACGGTCTTTCCACTGCGTAGCGCTGCAATAGTAGGCTTGAGTCCTGCGTTCCCGGACGTCGCGACGACGACCGTGTCGACCTTATCGTCCCGGGCTATCTCGTCGAGAGTCGCTAGGTGCGCACTGCCGGCGCGCACCGACTCCGGCTGAAGTGCATGATAGAGCCGCGGCTGGAACTCCTCGATCTGTTCTGAGAGGAGCCTGACGTTGTTGCCGCCGGCAAGCGCCACGACCTTGACGCGGTCCCCAAGGTGGCGTACGACGTCCAGAGTCCTGGTGCCTATGGACCCCGTGCAACCCAGTACCGCAACTCTCTTCAAGCGGCCACCCAAAGCCAGTAGTAGTATAGCGCGGCGCCCGTGAACAGCAGGCTGTCGACGCGGTCGAGCATGCCGCCATGTCCCGGCAGAAGTGTGCCCGTATCCTTGACACCGGCGCTGCGCTTCATGGCCGACTCCACCAGGTCGCCTGTCTGCGCCGCTGCGGCTATGAGGACGGAGGCGCCGAGCACAAGAGCAGGGGACAGTGGAAACGACCCGCCCGCGTGGATGCTCACCGACCGTATGATGAATGCGACAACGAGTGCCGAGGCTATTCCACCAGCGACACCCTCGCACGTCTTGCCCGCACTCGTAGACGGCGCCAGTTTGTGGCGCCCGAAGGCGCGACCAATGAAGAAGGCGCCCGTGTCATAGGCAAACGTTGTCAGCATCGCGAACAGGACGAGAGACTTGCCCGACGGCAGCAAGTACAGGCCGTCCCAGAGTCCGAGCAGCCATCCCACATACAATGCGCCTGCGGTGACCCAGGCCCAGTCCACAAAGGTTCGCCGCCTGCCGTCCACCGGAAGCAGCAGGATGAGCGAAACGACAAGTGGGCCCGTGATGATGAGGCCATAGCCGAAGTCGTAGGCGAACTGGTGCCTCACAGCAAGCAATGCGGCCCACACGACGGCCAGAATGAACAGCGGGTCACGAGTATGCAATCCCGGTGCGAGACGGCAGACTTCGACAGCGCACGCCGCAGCGATCACGGCAATAAGAACAGTGAAGAATGGCGGTCCACTCCAGATGGAGAGAAGGAGCAGAGACAGCCCGACGGCGCTTGTCAGGATTCTGGGACGGAGCACAGCCAGATTGTAGCAGACGAAGGAACGATACAGACGCCACGCAGGCCCGGGCAGTGACGAGAGCGCTAGATCTCCTTGATCTCCTTCTCTTTGGCGAGTCCAATCTCGCCGGCTCTCCCGATGAAGACGTCGCTGACATCGTCGACCTTCTTCAACGTGGCCTCGAGCTCGTTCTCGGAGATGTCCTTGTTCTTTTCCATCTGCCTGAGCTTCGAGACAAAGTCGCGGCGTATATTCCTGAGAGCGATCTTCCGCTCTTCAACTCGTTTGCCCACTACCTTCGCCAATTCAAGGCGCCGCTCCTCGCTCAGAGGGGGAAATGCGAGGCGGACGACGTTGCCATCGTTAGAAGGGTTCACACCGAGATTGGACTTCAGAATGGCCTTCTCCACGGGGCGGAGAGCACTACGGTCCCAAGGCTGGATGGCAATGAGCGTTGGCTCAGGAACCGCGATGTTTGCAAGCTGTTTCAGAGGAAGCGCGGCCCCGTGGTACTCCACCAGGATGTCTTCAACAAGGGCGGGGCTTGCCCTGCCGCTCCGGACTGTAGCAAGTTCGTGAGAAAGGCCGTCGACACACTTCTGCATGTCGTGGTTCAGGCTGATGAGGACTTCGTTCACCATGAATCTGCCTCCACTCCCGGAACCGGGTTGACGCAGTATGCTAGCAGCCGAGTTCAATGCGCGCGAATCTGCCCACCCTGATATTCTCGCCCGTACGGGCGATAGCTTCAGTGATGAGGTCGCACACTCTCTTCGAGGGGTCTTTGATGAACGGCTGCGAGAGCAGGCACGCCTCCGCAACACTGGCCTCGCAGTCAGCGGGCCGTTCGTCCTCAGACAGGTACTGAGGAGTCGCACCGACAACTTGCATGGCAATGTCGTATGCCAGCTTCCGGAAATCCTCCGTACGGGCGACGAAATCGGTCTCGCAGTTCAATTCCACCAGCGCTCCGATGCGGTTGTTGTGATGAACATACGATGCAACGATACCCTCGCCAACAGCCCGTTCGGACCTCTTCTCGGCCATCGCCAGACCTTTCTTCCTGAGAGCCTCGATGGCGCCGTCAATGTCGCCGTTGCAGTCAAGAAGTGCATTCTTGCAGTCGAGCATCCCGGCGCTTGTCCTGGTGCGAACTTCTTTGACCGCGCTTGCAGAAATGTCCATGCACGAACCCCAATCTAGCCTTCGTCGGGATTGAAGGAATAGGAACGGAGGATCTCCACAGACTCCTCCGGTTCTTCCGCAACCTGCTCGGTCTCATCAACCTGCCCGGATGCGAAAAGCCCTCTGCCTTCAATCACTGCGTCGGCAATCTTGCTGGAAATCAATCGGATGGCCTTAATGGCGTCGTCGTTGGCTGGAATAGGGTAGTCAATCGGGTCGGGATTGCAGTTCGAGTCTGCGATAGACACGACCGGAATGCCGACCTTCTTGGCCTCAGAGACCGCAATCTTGTCCTTCAAAGGGTCGGTAATGAACAGAGCTCCAGGGAAGGAGGTCATCTCCTTGAACCCACCCATCTGGTCGTTAAGGTGGGCCAGCTTCTTCTCAAGCCGTGACCGCTCCTTCTTGGATAGCAGCTCCAGCTCACCCTTGTCCCTCCGGTCCTCCAGGCGCACAAGGAAGTCAATCCTTGCCTGGATGTTGCCGAAGTTGGTGAGCATTCCGCCGAGCCAGCGCTGGTTCACGTAGTACATCTCACATCGCTTGGCTTCCTCTTCCACGACCTGTTGAGCCTGGCGCTTCGTGCCAACGAACAGTACCGATTGACCGCGCGCGGCGACATCCCTGATGAACATGCACGCCGTTTGCAGCATCACCACGGTCTGGTCGAGATCGATGATGTGGATGCCGTTGCGCTGAGCGAAGATGTAGCGCTTCATCTTTGGATGCCAGTAGCTCGTGTGATGGCCGAAGTGGGCACCCGCTTCAAGTAGTCCCTTTACTGATGGATTCTCCATTCCTCGTTTGTCCTGTTGCTCTCCTGATGGAACGATTGGTTAGCCGCGAAACCCAGCTAATGTACCATAGTTCGTACGCGGCTTGCAACACGCACTCGTACGGCGCGCTGCGCCGGGTCGCGGTCGAGATGACACTCCTATGCTGAGGGCGCTCCCCGCGGCCACAACGGCGGCGACGTCCCGTCCCTCGTCAGCCCACCCCTCCCGGCAGCTTCAACGTACTTCCTGATTGTATTCCGCGACAGGCCGGTGCCCCGCGCCAGAGCACGCATGCCAGTGTCGGCCTGCCATTGCCTCAGTATCCCTATGACTTCCACTCAGGAAACCTCCTTGAATGCCATCGCCGCTCCTCTTGTCGAGTCTGCGGTGATGGTAGTCCAGCTTCATCCCTGGGTGGGTCAAAGACCCTGGTGAGGTGGGTCAATGTTCTTGGTATAGGAGCCCTACAGGTGGGTCAATGTTCCTGGTGAATCACACGTGCCAGACAGGACGTCACAAAGCAAGGAAGATACAACATCTTGGAATTGACCGTCGAGTAGAAACCTGCGGCAGAAAAGACTCGGACATTAGGACTATAGAATCTGATGATTATTCTGTGGTGCAGTGAAATCCTGAAATCCTAGCCCTGCCTGCGGCAGGTACGGATGGCGAAATCAACGCAGTACGTAAGGATTGGGTTCCCAATCCGGCCTTCAATCCGCTATGATGGTCGATAGAGTCCGCTCCCCGAATCCGCTAGAGATGGCGGATTACCGCTATAGGGTGGGGGGTGGTGGGGTAGGGCCATAAGGAGGAACGCCAATGTATCCATACCTCTATGAGGCGATGGTGCAAGTGCTCAGGTCGCGTGGCAACAAGCCTATGCCAGTCGAAGACCTCAGCCAGGCAATCAACCAGACGTTCACGAACCTCAACCGAGCCAAGTTCCCGACCACGCCTCATCAGGTGGGAATGAGGGCAGTTACTGATGTCGAGAAGGGCAATCCTTCCATGTTCGACGTGCTTGTGAAGCTGCAGTAGTACGCATGCTCCGGCCAGTCGTTGGGTAAAGGGGCGAAATGCACGAGAGCGAGAAGCTCGACGAGGCCAAGGACTTCTATCGCCAGATGTCAGAACAGTACGACGACAGGACGGCATTCAAGCGGAACCTAAGCGCCTTCTTGTCGGCAGGGGGGTCAGTCCTGCAGTATGCCCGCAAGGAAGCCGAGACCAAGGTCGGAGGACAACACTGGTACGGCAACCGGGTGCACGGCAGCCAAGTGCTCACCTTCTTCAAGGGCAAGAGGAACGCGAATATTCATGACGAACCAGTCCGGCCCACAAGGTACTCTCAGGTGACTCTTGGGGGTGTGATTGCTCCACGGGCTTCGCTCAAGTTTGTTCACAAGGATGCCGATGGCAACGTCATTCAGCGGGGTTCCTCGGATTCCGTGCAAGCGGATTCGGAGGTCCAGCGCTCCAGGGAAACCGTGTCAATCTCGCATCGTTGGATATTCAACGACTGGCCGGGTACTGAGGACGTCATGACGCTGTGTAAGCAGTACATTGACGAGCTGGAGTCCTTTGTCAAAGAAGGCATCAGCCAAGGCTTCTTGTCAGGTGTCTGATGCTCTGTGGTGGATGGGCCATGTGGCAACAACCCACGTCTTGCCGTGGCGAGTGATGTGATGAAGGGTCTCCGAGTCACCTAGTTGGCCTGTTGCCGACGTGAGACCTGTGCTTGACCTGCGGTCCGTGAGGACTGGCTTCAACCCTGGAGGAGGGGAGTCTTGGCTACCTGGATTGAGTGTGACAACGGGCACAAGGACTGGAAGACATCCAAGAGAGTCGCACCTAGAGAGATTGGCGAGCATGGACACCTTGGCCTGTGTCCTCGCTGTGGAGCCAAGAAGCACTACATCGTTTCCCACTACTACCCCTACGACGCAGTGACCTTGAGATACGAAGTAGTTGCCTCTCGGCTTCGATTCTCTGCTGATGAGGCTGAATCGCAAGGGTGGGACCCTATGATTCTCCTCATGAAGGATTCAAATGGTGACAAGGTGGTATGGCCCTACTACTGGACCAAGGACAGGAATGGCAAATGGGCGAATGGCCAGTACCCTCCCCTGCTCACAATCGATGAGTTGCGAGCGGCGCTTCAACAGTTCGGGTAGGGGCTTCAGGTGGGATTCGACCGCTGCGCCGGAAGGCTCATGGCAAGCAACAGAGCTTAGCTTGATTCTGACTCCTGACTCATGGGTGTGACGAGCTACACTGACGCAACCTGCCGTCTTCGGTTGTCCACGTGAGTGCCATGTGGTGAACTGCAGCGAAGCGATGAGGAGGTGTGGGATGCCACAACACGGTCCAGCCGTAGACCCCAACGATATTGAAAGACAGGTCAGAGCTGTCATGGCGGCTTGCATCGCCCAAGAAGTCCACAACGGCAGGACGAGGGAAGAAGCTGCGGTGGTCTGCTACCAGATGATGAGGGAGCAGCTTAAGGATGCTGAAGCGAGGCTTGAGGACTGAGGGCGAGCGCTTCGTGTGACCGTCGCCCTGTGCACGATGAAGTTGGGCAGGAAAATCATATGCATGAGCACAAGAAGCTGGAAGAGGCCAAGTACTTCTATCAGCAGATGTCAGAGCATTTCGATGACCGCGAGGCATTCACGCATGCCCTGAGTGCCTTCCTATCGGCGGCTAGGTCGGTCCTGCAGTATGCCCTCAAGGAAGCAAAGACCAAGGCCGGAGGGCAATCTTGGTACGACATTCATATGAACAATAGCCAGGTGCTGACCTTCTTCAAGGACAAGAGGGACACGAACATCCATCAAGAACCTGTACGTCCGTCAAGACATACGGATGTAGCCTTCAGGGACGTGCTCGTTCTACGGGATTCGTTCAAAGCTGTTCTCAGGGACGCTGACGGAAACATCAAGCAACAGCGGTCATCAGGCCCAGTTGAAGCGGGTTCGGAGGTCCAGCGCCCTAGGGAAACCGCGTCAATTTCGCATCGGTGGGTATTCACCGACTGGTCAGGGACTGAGGATGCAATGACTCTATGCCAGAAGTACATGGAAGAGCTGGAAGACCTTGTGCGGGACGGTATCAATCAAGGGTTCGTGTCAAGTTAGTGATGTGCTTTTTCCTGTTCGATGACCACAGTTCTGCCCGATGACGGTCCGTGTGGTCACCGAGCAATCAAGCAGGGGGCGTATAGATGCCAATGGATAGGGGTGAGTTTGGACAACAACTAGATGAACTTGCGAACACCATCAAGTGGGGGGTTGGCTACTTCACGTGTTGGTACGGGATAGCCAACCTAGATGAGGATTCGGCGCATGCACTGAACCGTTACGCTGGCTTCTTCTCTCCGGCACAGCGAGCCTTCCTAGACATGTCTCTGCTGCAATTCAACAAGGTGTTCGACACGAACACCCCAATCAGCCTTCGGAATCTGCTCAAGAAGGCGACAGCCAATCCACAGGTTCTAGCTCCAAATGCCGCCCCACATGACTTGCAGGACCTTGCAGCCAGAATCGATGGCAATCAGGACCT
>CAZQML010000082.1:0-13932 GCA_964594245.1 uncultured Dehalococcoidales bacterium
TCGGCAGAGACACGGCTTCGGATTCTGAACATCCTGATGGTCAGGGAAAGCTCGGTGAGCGAAGTCATGCAGGCGCTGCAGATATCCCAGACACGGGCCTCACGCAACCTCGGCGCCCTCTACGATGCGGGACTCCTGAACGTCAAGAGAGAAGGTGCGTGGGTCCTCTATTCGGTGGACAGCGAGGGACTCGACGGTCATTCAGTGGAGTTGTTGAGTGCTCTTCGGAGCATGTTGGAAGGCGACCAAATTGCCCGGGAAGACGTCTCAAGGCTGAGTCAGGCTAAACGCATGCCTCACTGAGCCGTTCACATAGTCTGTGTGCTTCGGTCCGGCGCGTAGTGAAGGATTGACAACATGAAGCTGAAAGGAGGCGCCCATTGAGAGGAGGACTCTGGCTTGTACGACTCTCCCTCCTGTGCGCGGTAAGCCTCCTGGTGTTCAGTCCGCTGGTAGTTCGGGGTGAGGCGGCCCTGCCCCAGCCCGCTCGATGGCAATACGACGTCTCCGGCCTGATGCTGCCGTCCTCGCCTGTGTATCCCACGGTTTCAGCGTATCGACAGGTGCGCATGGAGCTTACCGAGGGCAGTCCTGACAAGGCCAAGCTCTCGCTTTCCTATGCCAACAACGATGCCGCTGCCATCGGCGCCCTCGTACAGCGACAGGAATACGTGGATGCCATCAACCATACTGGCACATTCCAGAAAGACTTCGACCGCTGTGTCGGGTGGATAGTAATGGCCCGGGAGCGCGGAAGCGATGTGTCTTCGCTCCTTGCACGGCTCAAGAATGACCATCTGGGGCAGCAGGTAGTCCTCGGCGAGGCTGTCACTCAGTTGCCGGAATGGGCGTTTGAGGGACTCTCCGCAACCCGGGGGCATGTCGCTCAGGTACTGCTTGAGGCAGTCGAGGTGTTGGAAGGGTGGGAATCGGCCGATGAATACCTCAGGATGCTTAGCAGCATCGATGCCGACCTGGGCTCGCGGTTGACAGTGCAGAGCACCATGGTGGTGCAAGCCGAGACGCCGCCACCGGCGCCTTCTGTTTCGACTGTGGTGGAGACAGACGATGGCGACAAGCCGAACGATCCTCCGGTGATTGTCGCCCTCAGTATCAACCACGATGATGTTGAGGTGGGCACCAAATGCACCGTCTTGTGTCAAGTGAAGGTCGAGGACCAGGCTGATCTCAACTACGCCTGGTCATGCTCTGAGGGAAAACTCTCGCCGAAAGGGCGCGAGGCCACCTGGACGGCCCCTGACGAAGCAGGCAAGTACAGCATCGAGGTCACCGTGACGGACGGCCTCGGACAGATTGACAGCAAGGCCATCAGAGTCCGCGTCAGGGAGAGTGAGGACGACGCGCAGTCCACATCCAATCCCACCCCCGGGTCATCGGCGTCCCCTGAGATAGTGAACGTGTCCGCAACAGCGGACCACAAGTTCCTTGAGGAGTCGATGGTCGGCTATGCGATTCTTGTCGGAAGGTGCTGCGAGATTTCCTGCGAGGTCGAGGACGATGACGGGTTTTCGTACGAGTGGGAGACCACTGCCGGTGAAATCACCGGCTCGGGAGATACCGTCACGTGGTGCTCACCCCACGCCGCGTGCAACGAAGAAGTGACTGTGACCGTCTCCAACTCAAGCGGCGAGCAGGACAGCGTGACTCTGTACTTCCACGTGACTACTTGCACTCAGTGCTTCTGACGGAGAAATCCCGCAAGCTCCGGGGCAACTCCGGCGCATGCGAACTCGATGTGGAGCTTCGCCCCGTGGACCCACCTTCCACACATAGTCGCATCATCCTCAGGCGTTGGGCTGAACCTGCCGTCTCAGCGCGGAGCCACAGGGTGGCGACCCTGCTATGATACTGCGCAACTCCGTGAGTCTCTCCGGAGCCTGAGTGCTCCACACTTCGGCGGGCTACTTGCCTCCGATGTGGGGCCGACAAGTTACGGTCAGGAGGTTCAGATGAGCATGTTTGACCTTTCGGGCAGGACGGCAATCGTGACGGGTGGCAACAGCGGCATAGGCTTCGCAATCGCGGCAGGGCTTGCGAGCCACGGCGCACACGTGGTTATTGCGAACAGACGCGCCCCCCAGGGGAAACAGGCCGCTGAGCGCATCGTGGCGCAGGGTTTCTCAGCAGACTCTGTGCAAGCGGATGTGAGCATCGAGGCGTCAGTGGCCCAGCTTGTGAAGACGGTCCTTCAGAAGCGCGGACAGATAGACATACTGGTCAATAGCGCTGCAGCCATCGTCAGAAAGCCTGTAGAGGATATCACCGCAGAAGAGTGGGACATGGTGATGGCCAATAATGTGAAGGGGACCTTCCTCTGCTGCAGGGATGTGGGCCGCCACATGATTGAGAGGCGCAGGGGCAAGATAATCAACATATCATCGAACGTATCTGAGGTGGTCCAGATGAATCGTTCGGCCTACTGTGTGTCGAAAGCTGCGGTCTCGCACCTGACCCGGGCTCTGGCCGCTGAATGGGCGAAGTACAAGGTGAACGTCAACGCCATCGGACCCGGGCCGACGATTACCGAATTCAACACGAAGTACTTCGAGGAGCACCCCGAAGACCGCCAGAAACTGGCTGACTCGATTCCAATGGGGCGAATGGGTACTCCCGCCGACTGTGTCGGCGCGGCCATCTTCCTGGCCTCAGACGCATCCGATTTCGTTACCGGCCAGACGCTGCTCGTGGAGGGCGGCGGCAACCTGCTTTAGACATGGAGGGCCAAAGGGAGTCTAGAGCCGGCGCAGCGTGTAGTCGCCGGCCATTCCAAGCGCAACAGCGTGCGACACCTGCGTGCGCGGGTCGACCCCCGTGCACCGCTTGAAGACGTCCGGTCGTGCGGCGTCGATGAGGTCAAGAGCGGCAGCGTCTATCGCGGCCATGCCCCTGCCCACCAGGTAGCCAATATCAGGGCAGACTATCGGCCCCGGCCTAGAGTCACAGTCACAGCTCTCAGAGATGTTGTGCAGGGAGCTTACGTAGATGACTGTCTTGCCGGATACGCAGGCCTTTGCGCTCAGGGCGAGGCCCTCGGCCAGGCTCATCCTCTCGAAGCTCATTGCGCCCGTTTTGCAGGCCTGGACGCACTTGCCACAGCCTTCGCATGCGGCCCTGTCGATATGCCACTCCGAGTCAACGGTGATGGCATTATCCGGGCACACATCGGCACACAGGCCGCAGAGCGTGCACTTCTCCGCATCTCTCACGGGCACCGACATGTGGTGAATCCTGCTCTTGCTGGCCTTGGTGACACCTCCCATGCCGAGGTTCTTGATAGCCCCGCCGAATCCCGCCTGTATGTGGCCCTTCACATGTGACAGCACGACCATGAATCGTGCGCGGTGCAGCTCCGTGGCGACCTCAAAAGCAACGTCTGATTCAACGACTCTCACCCCCTCATCACCTATTACCACGTCGCAACCGACGGCCTCCCTGTGGAATCCGTGGCGGCGCGCGACTTTCTCGTAGCCGGACTTGTGAGAGCGCTCGCCAGGGTACGCCACAGTGGTGTCGAACAGGAACGGCTTTGCTCCTGCGTCGAGTAGCACTGAGACGACCGTGCGGACGAGGTTTGGTCGGATGATGTAGGGATTTCCCGGCTCCCCCATGTGAAGCTTGACCGGGACTACCTGTCCCGCCATGTCGGACACTCCACACAGGTTGATTGCATCCGCCAGCCGGCCCGGCTGCTCGGTGAAGTAGATGGTCGTGTTCTCATCAGGCGCTTCGTGCATGGCAACCTCCTGGTCAGGCTCGCCCCGAGCTTCGCCCGGCCCCCTTGCGATGGAAAGAACCCGCGAATCGAGACGGAAGAACGGGAGCCCGCACCGGACCCCGTCCGCCGATTCTATCGCGTGCCGTTCTCATTCCACAAATCGTGAGCCGGGAGTATCCCTTCCGGCACGGCCCAGTTCTTGGATTCGCGGCCGAACGGCTCTGGTCGCTATAATCGGGCCATTGTTGTTCCGGAGGTAACCCATGGATGTACACGAGGCAATCCGAACCCGATGTAGCGTAAGACAGTACAGAAGTGATGCTCTCCCCGAGGAAAGCCTCCGGAGAGTCCTAGAGGCGGCGAGGCTCGCCCCATCCTCGAGCAACCGGCAGGAGTGGAGGTTCATCGTCGTGCGGGATGAGGCCCGCAGAAAGCAATTGGCCGGTGCGGCCAACAACCAGACGTGGATAGCGAGCGCCCCGATAGTCATAGCAGCAGTGTCCACTGAACCAGAATCCGTGATGACCTGCGGAGTGCCTCGTTATGCAGTAGACGTAGCCATCGCTGTCGACCACATGACGCTTGCTGCCGTACAGGAAGGGCTCGGGACGTGCTGGATAGGCTCGTTTTCGCAGGAGCGCGTGCGCGAGATTCTCGGCGTCGACAAGTCGTGCATGGTTCTGACGATTTTCCCCCTGGGCTATCCCGCGGCCGGGTCAGGCGGTGCGAAGTCACGAAAGAGGCTCGAGGAAATCGTCCGCTATGAGACGGACAGCGTGTAGGATGTCAGATAAGCCCTGCAGGTGTTCCTGACGCTCCTGTGCCTGCATCGTGACGCCTCTTCTACCACACGGCGCTCCAGGGCCTTCCCGGGACGCTTGGCCGTTCTACACCAGCGCCGTCAGGAACACGGCAACGATTCCCACCAGGAAGATGCCGTCGAACAGTCCGGCCCCACCTATCGAGACCATGCCCTGGAAGCTCCGAATCCTGTGGAGGTTCAAGAGGTCGGCCCCGATGAGCACTCCCATCGTACCCGCGATGTAGGCGCAGGGTGCGGCGAAGTCGCGTGCAAGAAGCACGGCGAGCAACGCCGACAGAATCGGTGGGACGAACATCGGCAGGACGATCCCCCTTCCCGGGACAACCCTGGCAAGAGCTTTCGAGACGACTGCCATTATTGCCGTCGCAATCCCGACCTCCGAGAGCGAAGGCACGATGGTGGCAAGATAGCTGCAGAGGCAGACAGGGATGATTGCTCCACCCAGGTTGATGGCTACACCCGAGTACCCGACCTTCGGCCCTGAGAAGAGGCCGCGGATGCCGGAAGGCCTCTCGTAGACTACGCGCCGCCGGGTGAGCGGTATGTTGACCAGCGAGCCTATCAACATCGCGACTATCACTGCGATGGCCGCCGACGGCGACAGGCCCAGCTCGCCAAACGAGAACGAGACAAGGTTGAGGAAGAACAGCCCGAGTATCAGCGGGATAGACAGGAAGAGCAGGACGGCAACGAGACAGCCCAGCGGTACGAATATCATCTTGCCGTTACTCTGCTCTCCTGAAGTGCGACATGTCGAGGCCCGTCGGGATATCAAGGACCACAGGGATGCCGCGCCCGTTCAATTCAAGCGCCTCCAGCAGGGCCGGGCGCAGCTCGGATGGACTCTCGACCCGCCTGCCGTGACAGCCACTGGCGCGGGCGATTGCCCCGAAGTCCGGCTGCACCTCAAGAGACGTCGTGTTCCAGCCCACGGTCTCCATCTGGTAGTGCTTGGGCCAGCCGAAGGCCGAGTTGTTGAGCACGACCCAGGTACAACCAGCTTTGTACTGCGCCGCGGTGGGAAGCTCCTTCATGTACATCTGGAACGCCCCGTCGCCGGTTATGCAGACCACGTTCTTCTCGGGGGCTGTCAGCTTCGCCGCGATTGCTCCGACGACGCCCATTCCCATGCAGGTCTGCTCCGCCACGGTGACGCAGGACGAGTCGTCCCCAACGACGTAGTACGGGAAGAAGTATGACCAGGCATCCTGTGACCCGTTCTCGTTGACCAGCACCGTGTTGTCGCCGAAGACGGCACTGACTTCATGCACGATACGTTTGGCAGGTAGAGGGCTCTCGTCTGTGTCACACTCCGCAGCTACCTCCTGTGCTAGCCGGCGCTTCTGCGCGGAAAGCTCCTGCGCTCGCGGCAGATTCTTGAAATCCGTCCGGCTTCCGTCACGCGAGCCGACTGCCTCGAGGAGCTGGCCAAGCACCAGAGCTGCGTCGCCGACTATCGCCACCTCCGGCAGCCAGTTGCGCCCTATCTCCGACGCGGAGATGTCTATCTGAATCAGTCGAGCACCTTCAGGCAGGTCCTTCCATCGATGCGTCTGGAATGCCTCGTTGCGACTGCCGACAACAAGAACGACATCTGCGTTCTTGAGGTACTCCTTCGCCACCGTGTTCCGGTAGAGGCCTACCAGACCCAGCGCAAGTGGGTGCTTCTCGGATAGGATGCCACGTCCCCCGGGAGTAGTTGCGAACGGGATGCCCAGGGCCTCGACTATCGCGCGGAACGGCGCTCCGGCAGCCGAAAGCATCGCGCCGTTGCCTGCAATCGCAACGGGCCTCTCCGCCCCCAGCAATAGCTCCGCCGCCCTGTCGATAGCCGCCGGGTCCCCTGCCGTCCTCAGGCGCCCGACCGGCTTGAATCGTGGCGCCTCGATATCCACCGTGATGCCGTGTGTTATGTCACCTCCAACGTCGCTGGGTATCTCGATAAACACGGGGCCCGGCTGGTCGTTCATAGCCAGGGAGAAGGCGCGCCGGACATACCAGGCCAGGCGGCTGATATCGTGGACGCGCACGGACCACTTGGTGACAGGTCTCATCATCCCAAGCTGGTCGCACTCCTGGAACTCTCCCATCCCCTCGGTATGCTGACTGACGGCGGGACATATCATAACCAGAGGCGAACATGCATATAGCGCCTCGAGCGCGCCGGGGACCATGTTGGCCACTCCGGGTCCCGTGCTGGCGCTGCAGACCCCCGGTCTGCCCGTCAACCTGGAATAGGCCATCGCCATGAAGGGGGCAGAGCCCTCGTAGCGCACGTTGATGGCCCTCAGGCCCGCCGTCCTCGCGGCGAAGAGCTGCAGATGGCTGTCTCCTATTCCAAACGTGAATTCCACGCCCTGTGACTGCACCATTCGCGCGATTGCTTCCCACGGATACATGCCCGTCCTCCTATCTCCCTTATCTCTCTTGTTGCCGTGCCTCTGCTCAGGGCTGCCTGTTGCCCGCCTGGACAAAGCAGAGCAGTCTGCGCGGCGTCTCAACAGTTATCTGTCGGATCTGCTCCCGGGTCATTCCTCTCTTCTGCATCATCGGCACCACGTAGGTGGGGATGTGCATGTAGCCCCAACCACCCCAGCACACCCGTCTGCTGCGCACGCAGATGTCGTGGGAAACGACCACCTGGTCGCCATGACCCTGCTCTATGAGAGCCATAAGCTCGTATGTCCTGTCGCTGTCGTTCGGCAGGTCCATGTAGTCATCAGATGTCCAGTACGAGGGGAAATGCCCCTCCCATCCCCAGAGGTCGTACTCGAGCACGCAGCCTGTCTCCGCCAGGCGAAGCCGGTCGACCGGGTCGCGCAGCCGCGCGTCGGTGTGGCAGAAGATGACCTTTATGAGGTCAGCACCGGCCTCTCGCAGGGTGTTAGCCAGGTGAAACGGCGCCTCGCGATTGCGGCCCGGATGAACGCTGATACACGCGCCGGTTTCCTGCTGGGCAATCGCCGCGGCGCGCACTGCCCTCATCTCCGTCTCCGCGACGGGCCAGTTGCATCCAATCTCACCGATGATGCCGGCGTGGATGCCCGTGTTGCCGACACCTTCCCGTATCTCACGAACGAATAACGCAGCCATCTCATCTACGGTCATGTCGCGGTACTCCTGAGCAAGGGAAGGCTCAGTGTAGAGCCCTGTTCCCATCACGATGTTGACGCCCGTCTGGCGCGAGATTCGGGCCAGGGCCGAAGGGTCCCGTCCAATCCCGGGGACGGTCACATCCACAACGGTCGAGCCTCCCGCCTTGAGGAAGAGGAGTAGCTCGCTCGTCGCCTCTTCCTCGTCGAACATCGTGACGTTGTCCAGGTTCTCGTACGGGTGGTACCGTAGCCAGCTGAGTGTTTCCCAGCCCACAGGACTGTGCGCCATCTGCCTCTCGCACGAAGCCGCAGGCTCGGCAAAGATTGAACTGCCGTCGAATACGAGGTGCTCGTGCGGCAGGGTGAAGCCCAGCTCCGTTCCATAGACCGTTCCCAGTACCGTCTGCGCCCTGGTTCCCATGACAGCGTCCTCCTTCTTGCGACTGCTCCCGATGGTTGACTATAGTGCCACACGAACCTTGGAGAGGGAAGAATCTCGAAGCCCGGCGCGAGTGTACAGTTCGCAACGGCGGCTGCTACCATAGGCAGAGCAGACTGCTCCGAAAGGACGCGAGAGGCAAGCGATGAAGTTGAAAGCACTGCTGCGCAACAACAGCTTCATACTGGCGCTGGCGCTTGTGGTCGGCATCGCCTTCGGCGATGGAGCGGCCTACACGCGCCCAACCGTGACCCCGGTTCTCGCGGTCATCATGACACTCTCCCTCGTGGGAGTATCATCATCCGTCTTCTCCGGAGGCAGACGACTCGTCAAACCTGCCTTCACCGCGCTGCTCTTGAACTACGTCCTGCTCGGCGGACTGCTGGTCCTGCTGGCATTCGTCCTTCTTGACGACCCGGATCTGCGGGCAGGCTTCGTCCTCATCGCCGCTGCCCCACCTGCGGTCGCTGTCATACCGTTCACCTATCGACTCGGCGGCGATGTCTCGTTCACTCTGGTCGGCTCGGTTGCCGGGCACCTCGCCGCGTTCGTACTGATGCCTCTGCTGACAGTCGGGCTTCTCGGCAGCAGTCTTGTCGAGCCGCGCCAGTTGTTGATGGCATTGCTGCAACTTGTGGCGGCCCCCTTCCTGATATCCCGTCTGCTGCGCATGTCGGGTCCCATCGTGAGATGGCTCGACAAGCATCGTGGCCTGCTCCTGAACTGGGGCTTCTTCGTGGTCGTCTACACAATCATCGGTCTCAACAGCTCGGCGTTTCTGCGCTTCGACCGCGCCATCATTCCCGTCGCCGTCATCGCCTTTTGCTCCACCTTCGTCATCGCGCACGCGGTGTTCTGGGGCAGCAGAATCGCGTCTCCGACACGGGAGATGCGTGTCAGCTATGCGGTTATGGGGGCATGGAAGAATTACGGTCTTGCAGGGGCCATCGCTCTGCTGTACTTCGGAGAAGCGGCGGCGCTGCCTGCGGCGGTCACCACCGCCTTCGCTATCTTGAACTTCATCGCGCTCAACACGACTATTGCCGTGAAAGCACGAGCTGCCTGACGCATCCGCTCGCGCGGTAGGAGTGCGTGCTTTCGAACACTGAGGAGGAATTGAGATGAACAAAGTGACGAAGGGACCGCAGACCTCGCTCTTTCCCCTACCCGTCCTTCTCATTGGCACGATGGTGGATGGGCAGCCGAACTTCATGGCCGCAGCGTGGGGCAGCCTCGCCGAAGCCGAGCCGCCCATGTTGTCTGTTTCCATCCACCGCTCCCGACACACGCGGCGTGGCATCGAACCCGGCGGCACATTCTCCGTGAATATCCCCTCGGCCTCGCAGGCGCGGGAAGTGGACTTCTGCGGTATCGAGTCCGGCTCCAAGACGAACAAGGCAGAGCGCTGCGGGTTTACGGTGTTCTACGGCGACCTCAAGACAGCTCCTCTCATCGAGCAGTGTCCGGTCAACCTCGAGTGCGTGGTGAAACACATCATTGAACTTGGTGCACATTCACTCGTGGTCGCAGATATCAGGCAGACGCATATCTCGGAGGACTGCCTTGCCGACGGCGTGCTGGACGCTATGAAGATGGACCCCCTCATCTACCTGACTTCGCCCAAGCGCACATACGTGCGCGCCGGTGCAGTCGTTGGCGATGGGTTCAGCATTGGCCTCACCGTCTAGGCGACTGGCTCATCGGTCATGCCGGCGACGCCGGCGGCTCAGTGAAGCAGGCCGCACACATTCGTCTGACAAATCCGCTAGATGTGCTCCACCGGTACTCCGCTCTGCGTGAAGCCGGCGCTGAGACGCTGCTGCGTCCGTCCAGCCCGCTGGCATTGAGGTTGGTGCGAACAGTCCGCGGCGACCACTACAGGCATTCCACCATGCATGTCTCCTTCGAAAGCGACAGAATGACGATTCTATTCAGAGACGCTACACTGTAGCGGCAAGCGACAAGCCGTGCGCCGCTTGTCGTCGGCCCGTGTGTGTCTTACTGAAGGAGGTAGAAAGGTGAAGAACAAAGTAACGAAGGGACCACAGACATGGCTCTTTCCTCTACCCGCCCTCCTCATCGGCGCGATGGTGGACGGCAAGCCGAACTTCATGACTGCGGCATGGGGCAGTATCGCGAATGCTGAGCCGCCGATGTTGTCTGTTGCCATCCGCCGCTCTCGACACACGCGGAGTGGCATCGAACCTGGCGGCACGTTCTCCGTGAACATGGCCTCGGCCTCGCAGGCGCGGGAGGTAGACTTCTGCGGCATCGAGTCCGGCTCCAAGAAAGATAAGGTGGCGCACTGCGGCTTCACGGTGTTCTACGGCGACCTCAAGACGGCTCCGCTCATCGCGCAGTGTCCGCTCAACCTGGAGTGTGTGGTGCAACACATCATTGAACTGGGCACACACTCACTCGTGGTCGCAGACATCAAGCAGGTGCATGTCTCGGAGGACTGCCTTAGCGACGGCGCGTTGGACCTGACGAAGGTGGACCCCATCGTCTACCTGACGGCCCCCGCGCGCAAATATGTGCACACCGGTGCGCCCGCCGGAGACGCATACAGCATTGGCCTGACCGTCAAGGCAGCGGCTTCTCGGTCGTCCTCCCGACGCGGGCGGCTCGGTGAAGCAGATCCTGCGGATTCGTCTGACACACCGGCTTGATGCGCTCGTGCGCTACTCCTCTCTGCCTGAGCCGGACGATTAGACGCCGCTGCGCTCATCCAGTCCACCGTAGCGCCACAGCCGGTGCGCTCCGGAGAGGAGACTGCCGGCGCACTGCTTCACCCGGAGGCAGGCAGTAGCTGTGGTCTGGCCTCATGGAGAGCGGCGCGAGCAGTCCCCGGCGATCGCTACAGACCTGGCAGCAGGCGTGTCGCCTCCGAACGGCGACAACATGACGATTGCGGTCAGGAATGCTAAACTCTAGCTTCCGTGCCCGAGCCGCTCACGAGTTTTGCCCGGCCCGGGCGTGTCCAACTCAAGGAGGCAAGAAAGAGTGAAGAAAGTGACTCAAGGACCACAGACATGGATCTATCCCCTACCGACCCTTGTCATCGGCGCGATGGTGGACGGCAAGCCGAACTTCATGACGGCGGCATTTGGCGGCCTCGCCAACGGCAAGCCGCCGATGTTGTCAGTCGGCATCGTACGCTCTCGATACACATGGGGGGCCTTCAAACTCGGGGCCACCTTCTCAGTGAATATCCCCTCGGCCGCGCAGGTGCGTGAAGTTGACTTCTGTGGCCTCGAATCCGGCTCCAAGACAGACAAGATAGAGCGTTGCGGCTTCAAGGTCTTCTACGGCGACCTCAAGACGGCTCCACTCATCGAGCAGTGTCCGGTCAACCTGGAATGTGTGGTAGCACACATCATCGACCTTGAGATGCACTCGTTGGTGGTCGCTGATATAAAGCAGACGCATGTATCGGAGGACTGCCTTACGGACGGCGCTTTCGACCCGATGAAGGTGGACCCACTCATCTACCTGACTGGCCCAGTACGCAAGTACGTGCGCGCCGGTGAGGTCGTAGGAGTTCCGTTCAAAACGGGGCTGGACCTGAAGTAGCCCGCAACTGAGGGGGACGGATGCGCCGGCCGGCGGATTCCGGCGCCGGCCATCCGCCCTCATTCGGGACTCACCAGATAACGGTCACCTGCGAATCATCGAATGCCACGTATCCGGCAATCTGCTTCGCCGCAGGCTTGGGCTTCTCGTAGCTCCAGGCTGCGTTCCGGTACACCTTGTCGCCGGCGCTGATGTCCCAGTATGTCGACTTGCCCTTCCACGGACACGTGTATTTTCGGTCGCCCACCGTCAACAGGTCCTTTCTCACGGAGTCCGGCGGGAAATACGCGTTACCCTCAACGTCTACATCGTTTGCCGATTCGGCAAGTGTCAGGTCACCTATGGTTGCCTTTGCCATCTCATACTCCCTCCTCTCGTCGGTCTTCATCCATGGCAGAGATACGTCGTCCGCCTTCCGGCACAGTCGCCTCAACCTCCATCGGCAAACGCAGACGGAATCAACTCGCTGAGAGAAGGATGGATATGTATCGCGCGGGCAATCTCATCCACGTGACCGCCGGACTTCATGGCGTTCACCACCTCCTGGATGAGTATCGCTGCATGAGGGCCGATGATATGGAAGCCGAGAATCTGCTGCGATTCCTTCTCGACAATGGCCTTCGCGAAGCCGACCTCCTCGGCGATTGCCTCACCCTTTGCGGTGTCCGCATACGGCGTTCTGGTGACAACGATATCGTGCCCCAGCTCTTTCGCCCGTGCCTCCGTAAGGCCGACTGACGCAATCTGAGGAGACGAGTACACCGCGTGCGGCACGGCGCTGTAGTCCATGGCGGTGGAAATTTGCTCGAACGCATTGGCCGCCGCCACCTGCGCCATGACGTTGGCCGAGTGCCGGAACATGGAGCGGCCGTTGACGTCGCCGACCGCATACGTGCCGGCCTGATTGGTGCGCATGTGCTCATCCACCACCACGTATCCATGCGCATCGGTGTCGATACCACCCTTCGCCACCTCCAGCAAATCGGTGTTCGGTCGCCGGCCCACAGCCACCAGGATGCGCTGGGCCTCGAATTCCGTCGCCTTGCCGCTTCGTTCCGAGCGGGCTGAGACTCCCACAAGGCCGTCCTTGCGGTCCACGGATTCCACCCGCATGCCTGTGACAACGCGTGCCCTATTGGCGAGTTCCTTCTGCAGCGTCTCCGAAATCTCGGGCTCCTCTCCACCTACCAGTCGCTCCGCCATCTCGAGCACTGTCACACGGGTGCCGATTGCCGAGAAGAAATGACAGTACTCAACCGCGATGTATCCCCCACCGATGATGATGATGCTCTCTGGCTGCTCCTTCAGCTCGAGCACAGAGTCACTGGTGAGGTATTCGACCCAATTGAGGCCCGGGATGGGCGGAACGAACGGGCGACCTCCACACGCAATGAAGACCTGCTCGGCGCTTATCTCCTCGCCGTCGATCTCGACGACTTTCGGCGCCACGAAGACTCCGCGTGCCGGGTAGAACGCTACGCCCGGAAGGTGAGGAACGGCGTCTCTCATGTGTTGCTCGGACTTGCGCCTGCTGGCGCGCATGCGGTTCATGATTGCCGGGAAATCAACGCTCTCAATCTTCATCTTCACGCCGATTCTCTCCGCCCTCTCCTGCTCCACTATCAAGTCGGCGGAGGCAATCAGCATCTTCGACGGAATGCAGCCAACATTGAGGCAGGTCCCTCCGAGCGCTCCCGGCTCAACGAGCGCAACACTGAGTTCCCTGGCCGTGGCCTGGTCGACTATCTCCATGCCGCAGCCCGAACCAAGGACAATCACGTCGTACTTCTTCATCTATCACTCCCCGCTTCTGTGGCAGGCGGCACTACCGCCTGATGCGGGCAGATACTATCACCAAGTGGTGTGCTGCGTCAGCGGCGCGCCATCAGGGGCACAGGGAGAGCCGGGCGGGTCGCCAAACGTGCGGACGGGTTGGTCTGAATAGGCAGTAATGCAGTAAGTCGCTAATGCAGGAATACGCTATACGAGCGAAACGGCCGCCTTTGCCTCGTAGAGCCGCGATGCACTCGCGGCGGGACGTTGCAGCCACCCGACTCAGCGCCGCCGTGAGGCACGCCTCCGCTGTGGGAGGCAGGGGCTAGAGTCCCCGGAACCCTTCCGGCCTGAGGGCTCTCGCGTCGCCCTTCTGTATCACGTGGTCCAGTCTCGCCAGCATCGACGCTTTGTCCTGCGGCAGCGTGCCACGAATGGTGAGGTAGTTTGAGGCGTGCATTGAGCTGAAGAAGCAGTGTGTGACGTTGAGGTG
>CAZQML010000083.1:0-2625 GCA_964594245.1 uncultured Dehalococcoidales bacterium
GCAATCCGGGTACTTTTCAACCATGATAATGGGGCCTGCATACTGGAACCCTCCGCCCTTTCGCACATCTGCGAACCTGGCTATGCTCTTCTGTGGCATCTCCATGAACGTCGGCTTGACGTCCGGCGTAAGCCACATGAATCCACCGTCCTTGTTCTCGATATACTCGCCGAGTGCGTTCCAGACCATGCCTCTCTTGAACTCCAGCTCCTCTTCAGTATCCCCCGTGAGATAAATGTCCATGTGGTGGTTGCCCTTGAACATGAGGGGATATGGCTGAAACCAGATGTTGATGTCCTCCACCATCTCAAGGTGAGTCAGCTTGAACACGATGTCCGGTATCGCGTCAGGAAGGTCAGTGACGAAGGTCTCCACGTCCCGCAGTTTCTTGCGCGGGTAGAGCTTGAAGCCGATCTTCGTGATGATTCCCGAAGTGCCTATCCACCCGAGGAACAGGCCCGAGAAGTCAGGCAGCGGTGGGCCCTTGGAGAACCAGTAGGGCGAGAGGGAGCAAGAGCCGATCTTGCAGATTTCTCCTGTGGGTAGCACGACCTCCAGGCCGGTCACCATGTCAGAGGTGAACCCGTATTGCTGCGCCAGGCGGCCCTGGCCGTGGATTGCCGCGTTTCCGACCAGCGTTGCCTGGGGTGGTGCGTCGGGGATGCTGTGCCGCAGAGTGGGATGATGTCGCTCCAGGTACGAGATTATCTTGCCCTCGGAAGTGCCGCCCTCCACGACTGCGTAGCGGGCCCTCTCGTTGACTTCCAGTATCTGGTCCATTCGCCTCATGTCGACGACTATGCCGCCGCGCTGAGGGATTGCCAGACCTGTCAGTGACAGCCCTCCGCCTCTCGGGACCACTGGTATCTTCCGCTCATTCGCGAGCTTGACCACGCGCTGAACTTCGTCGGTGCTGCCCGGGAGCACCACGTAGTCCGGTTCGTGGGGCTGCATCAGGCCGGGGTCCTGGGAGTAGAAGTAGCGCTCCTGTGGATGCCGGGAGACGTAGTCTTTTCCCACTATGTCGGTCAGCGCACTAAAGATATCGGGCATATCCCATTACCCCCTTGGCCGGCTCTTCGCCGAGCGCGAGCTTGCAGAGTTCAATCATATGGATAGGCTTCAAGCCCTTCGCTGCGACCTTCTCGCTTAGCGCCAGGTAGCAGTACGGGCAGTTGAACACGCAGTGCTCGACTCCTGGCTGCAACATGTCCTCTATGTTCCTGCTCTGGTTGTCAGCCGCCATGGCACGTCCCTGCAATCCCATGTTGATCCTGACGAGTCCGGAACAGCAAAGGGCGTCCTGCTTGTCGTATGTTCTGTTGACTCTCTCAACTCCGATCAGGGAGAAGATGTCGTCCACGTAGTGGTCGGTTTCCGGGATGAGACGGGACGAACAAGGTCGCTGATACGCGACTTTCATGTTGAGAGGCTTCAACTGTCCGCTCAGCTGCTTGAGCCTGTCGTACAGGAATTCGTAGTAGTGGGTGACCTTGAAGGGCACGGGGATTCCGTAGGCCGGTGCGAGCGACTTGAAACTGGCGTAGCACTCGTCGTGCAGGAAAACGACCTCCTTCATCCCCAGCGCCGCGATGTTCTCCACTATCTTGGGCAGCCTCTCCTTGATTACTGACGCCTTTGCGAAATGCAGGTACACGACATTGCAGAAGAACTCTGGTCCCATGAAGAAAGAGGCCGCAATCTCCTCGAAGAGCTTGCCGCCAACCAGGTCCGTAAACGGCGGTAGGAAGCAGAGGGACAGCGCGCGGTCCTGTATCTTGCCGACCGTGTACCTCCCTACAGGTTCACAGACGTTGATCCACTGCTTGGTGATGGCTCGTGGCGCGAGCAGCATGCCCTCCTGCTCCTGCCGCTCAACGATCAGGTAGAAAGGGTGGTTCCCGAACGGGCAGTATTCCTCGCACGCGTAGCAGGTGACGCAGCGGTCCAGCACGAAGGAGTGCTGTCCGTTGATTATCTTGCGCATCTCCTCGCGCGCAGTGTCAACATCCAGGTTGAGGTGCTTGCAGCGCACGAGGCAATCGACGCCCTCGCAGTGCTCACATCTCGCCTTATCGAAGCTCAGTTCAACCATGTATGTCTCCTTCCATGTACTTCGGCGGACCGGGATGCTCAAACTGTCACGGACAAGCGGTCCAACTTCGGCAGCCTGGTGCGGCGGGTTCCCAAGAGAATAGTGGTTTCTTCTAGTATTTTCAATGGGAATTCATTTGAGACGCGTCGATTATTTTGCTTTGCCTTCTTCCATCCGGCCGCGGAATGCCGCGGCATAACAACCTGCGGCGTGGGATGTGTGCTGTGGCGGAGGGTTGGTTGTCGAGATCCGTCTCTGCGTTCGTGCGAGCTGTGGATGCCCCGTTACCGCAACGGCGGATGCTGTCAATACCGGGTTGATGCGAAAGAGCGGTGCGCATCTGACCGACGGAGCCGGAGAAGACCTCGAGCTACGGGCGAGAGCCGGGGACGCGAATACCCTGGTTATGCGACCATCAAGTGGCGGCAGGAAGGCTCCTGCTCCAGCGACCGTGCCGGTGGTTGGCACCGTCGCTACTGCGACGTGTCCTTCGGGCCGAGTACGTCACCCACTTGCAGCCCCAGCTGACT
>CAZQML010000084.1:0-4491 GCA_964594245.1 uncultured Dehalococcoidales bacterium
AGAAGCTGGTCTACACCATGGACTCGTTCTCAGGTGAGACCAAGGACATGCTCAAGAGCGTGTTCGGCGACCGCGTACATACCCCCCGCTGGTAGGCAGTTGCATTCAGGCTCGACAGTGCAACAGGCGGACGTTGTGGCAGACGCGCAGCGCCAGCCCGGAGTAGTCCCGGGAATCGATGACAATGCGGGGCAGGGCGTCTACGTCCAGCCCCAACGCTCCTCCACCAATGGAGTGCTATTCGTCAGGTTGCGCGGGCTCGTCCTGTGTGCCTGGCTGAAATGGCGGCGGTGAGCCCTGCCGCCCTTCAAGCCGCGAGGCCACGTCCTTCTCGTATCCCTGGTCGCTTGGAACGTAGTATCTTCTCCCTCTGAGTCCGGGTGGAAGGTGCTCCTGCTGGACGTAGTGCCCTTCATAATCGTGAGCGTACTTGTAGCCCTTGCCATAGTCCATGTCACGCATAAGCCCTGTTACAGGGTTTCTGAGGTGCAAGGGGACGGGTTCATTGGGCCCTCTACGTATGTCTTCCTGCACTGATGAATAGCCGGCGTACAGGGAGTTGCTCTTGGGGGCCGTTGCGAGATAGACGGCGGCTTGCGCAAGGGCAAGGTTGCCCTCGGGAAGGCCGACGAAGTGTACGGCCTGCTGTGCAGCCATGGCAACGACCAGGGCCTGTGGGTCGGCCATGCCGACATCCTCCGATGCGAAGCGCACCAGGCGCCGGGCTATGTACAGAGGGTCCTCGCCCGCCTCGAGCATCCTGCCGAGCCAGTAGAGACCTGCGGTGGGGTCGGAGTCCCGGAGGGACTTGTGGAGGGCCGAAATCAGATCGTAGTGCTGGTCGCCTGCCTTGTCATAGAGCAGCGTCCGGTGCTGAAGAGCCTCTGCGATCGCTTCAACGGTGATGCTGCGGCGAGCGTTGCCATCGGGCGGAGTTGCGAGGGCTGCGAGCTCCAGGGCATTGAGTACGATTCGGGCATCCCCACTTGCTGCTGACACGAGCTCTTCGAGCGCATCAGGGGCAAGGTCGACGTTGATCTGCCCCAACCCTCGCTCGCTATCCGACACTGCCCTTGAGACTATGGCTTTGAGGTCGTCCTTTTCGAGAGGTTTGAGCCTGAATGTGCGAGCCCTGGAGAGCAGGGGAGAGATGACCTCGAAGGATGGGTTCTCAGTCGTTGCTCCGATGAGGGTTACTGTCCCGTCCTCGACGTGGGGCAGAATGGCGTCCTGTTGCGCCTTGTTGAACCGGTGTATCTCGTCGATGAATAGTATCGTGCGCTGACTCGAGAAGGCGAGGCGTTTCCTGGCCTCGTCGACAACCCTGCGCAGGTCGGCAACGCCTGCAGTCACGGCGCTCATCGGGGCGAAGTGTGACTTGGTGTGGCGGGCGATTATGCGCGCGAGCGTTGTCTTGCCGCTGCCCGGAGGTCCCCAAAGGACGATTGAGGGCAGGTTGTCGGCGTCGATGCTGCGCCGCAGCAATCGTCCCTCGCCGACCAGGTGTTCCTGGCCTACGAACTCGTCCAGCGACTGCGGACGTACCCGCGCGGCAAGGGGCACCGCGCCTTGCCGTACCGGCGCGCTGCCCTGGTCGTCAGGCCGGGCAAACATGGGTCCGTGCATATCCACGATAGCTCCTGGCAACCACGGCTATCACGTCTTCCGGACTGCCGGGGTGTCCGACGCGCGGCTAGTCAAAGAACTTGTGAAGAGCCGTGAGCGCCTCACGCGCAATGGTCTTCGGGTCAGGATTCAGGTCCATGACCTCCAACGACAGGTAGCCTGAATAGCCCACATCCTTGAGTGACTGCACAATCGGCGGAAAGTCGATCTTGCCCGTGCCGGGCCAGCGCTTGTTCTCATCGTTCATGTGAACATGGGCAAGGTACTGCCCGTATCTTCGCACCGCCGTTGGCACGTCAACCCCCTGGTTGTAAGCCGCGAAGCAATCCAGCATCCACATGAGGTTGGGATGGTCGACTTCTCTGACCATCTGCATCGCATCGTCTGGCGTGTTGATGAAATTGGTGAGCGCCTTGTGGATAGGTTCGAGACTCAATACGACGTCGTATGGGGCCGCATACTCGGCGCATTCACGAAGCGTGTCGCGCGCGATTGCCCATCCCTGGTCGTATGGTATCTCCTCGGGGATGCTGCGCGATTTCGCCGAGCCGAGGACGACATTCTTGCCGCCGACTTCGCCGCAGAACCGGATGAGCTCTTTCAGATAGTCCTTCGTCCTCTCGCGTATGCCCGCGTCGGCGCTGTTCAATTGCAGCCAGGCGGGGCAGCTATGCAGCGGTTGCATGTTGGGGATGGGGGTGAACAGGGCGTGAATGCCGGCGATATCGATGTCCGCGTTGTCGGCCGACGCCCTCATTTGCTGTCGCTCCGCGGACGAGACATCGGTGATGCTCTCGCAGAACGAGTAGGAGGCGAGTTCCACCGCCTCGTATCCCGTCTCCTTTGCGAACTTGAATATCTCCTCGACCGTCCAACCTGGAAACGTGTCACTGCAGATGCAATACTTCATCTTCTCCCCCCTTCGCTGGTCGGATTCCCTGTCAGAGCGCGTGACTTCTACCGCCCGTAGAAGAAGCGTAGTGGCCTCAGGTCGTGCCAGAGTTCGTCACACGCCGCGAGTTCCTCTGCTGTGAGCTGCAGCTCGGCGGCTGCAAGGTTGTGCTCGATATGCCTCATGGACGTCGCGCCGACGATGACTGATGTCACCTCGGGCCTGCTGAGAATCCAGGCAAGCGCGAACTGGACCATGTCCCTGCCTCTCTCGGAGGTGATGGTCTTGAGACGCTCCACCGCCTCGAAGTTGGTCTGATTCCAGTAGCGCTCGTAGTACATCTTTCCCATCGTGTCATTGGAGAAACGCGTCCCGGCTGCAGGTGGCTTCGAGGGGTCGTGCTTGCCGCTGAGGAGGCCGCCTGCAAGGGGATTGTAGACGCATACTCCGAGACCCTCGGTAGCGCAAAGCGGCAGGAGCTCGTATTCGATGTCGCGTGTCAGCAGATTGTAGGGAGACTGGATGCACTCGAATCGGAAGAGGTTGTTGGAGTCACTCACCCACAGCGCCTTGCAGAGCTGCCACCCCCGGAAATTGGAGCAGGCAGGATATCGCACCTTTCCCTGGTGTACGAGGTCGTCCAGTGCGCGCAGCGTCTCCTCGATGGGTGTCGTGTAGTCCGGCAGATGTACGTAGTACAGGTCGATGTAGTCGGTGTCGAGCCGGCGGAGGCTGTCCTCAACGGCCCGCATGATGTGCTTGCGGGAGAGGCCAACGTCGTTCGGGGCGGACCCCACGGGACTGCCGACCTTCGTGGCAAGCACGATGTCCTCCCGTTGTCCCTTGATAGCCTTTCCCACGATTTCCTCGGAACGGCCCTTGACGTAGATGTTTGCGGTGTCAATGAAGTTGACGCCGCGTCCGATTGCAGCCTGTGTCATGGAGATGGCGTCTGCCTCGCTTGCCTGGTCGCCGAATGTCATGGCGCCCAGACAGATTTCTGAGACCTTGAGACCAGTCCTGCCGATCTTCTTGTATTGCATCTGGTGTCTGTTCCTCCTGGTGCCGCGTGACGGGCAGACTTGCCGCTGTCGCGAAGCTTATAGACGCGCCATGCGGGTGTCAATGACCTTCGGACGCGAACGTGAGTGTGGAGGCGGTCCTATCCGGGCGCGACGCCGCTTCTCGGGTTGGCCACCCACATCAGCAGCGCAGCGAGTATGGTGGCGGCCAACACGAGTAGAAACGGTATCCGGTACGAGCCTGTGACATCATGCAGGAATCCTGCCAGCCAGGGGCCGAATGCCCCACCCGTGGCAACCGCGAGGATGGCCGTTCCCTGGATGGAACCGAAGTTTCTCCCGTGAAAGCAATCGGCTACGCCGGCAAAACAGACTGCAGGGGTAATTCCGAGGCCCACTCCCGCGCAGATGGCAAAGATAATCGGCAGGACGAGCGACTGGCTGTCCTGTGCCGCTAACAGAAACAGGATTGAGGCTGCGGCGACGGCGCTGCCGGGCAGGTAGACCGGCACTCTGCCGAGGCGGTCAGACAGTCCACAGGAGATGGTTCCTACGACGAAAGAGACTCCGAACACGCTGAAGAGCGACGCAGCCATCATGGGGTCGAAGCCAATGTCGCGGAGGAAATAGATCTGGTGCGCAATCACTGTTCCCTGTGCAAACCCTGCGTTGCAGAATGACGCGAGGAGCAGTAGCCGGTAGGTTCTGGTCTTCAGCGCCCGCCGGACAGTCCAGTTCGGCCTTTGAGGTTGGACGGCGAGCGGCTCCGGTGATTCGTTTCGCTCCCCGGAGCTGGAGGCCCCGGACATGAGCGCAATCTGGGACGGACTGCGCTTGATGAAGATGAGGCACGCAGGGACGATGATGGCGGCGGCCACGCAACCGACGATGACGTATGCATTCCTCCAGCCATATTCTGAGATGAGGTACTGGAAGACAGGGGCCGCTACA
>CAZQML010000085.1:0-3650 GCA_964594245.1 uncultured Dehalococcoidales bacterium
GCAGAAAAGAATTTTGGAACGAAGAAGTCGCAAAGGCGTGGATGGAGACCTTGGAAACTATGCGAACGCGGCTCATCAGTTGCTATAACTGTCCGATGACATGCGGGGCAACCATTACCCCCCCGGGACTTCCAACATTCATGATGAAATGCTTCTCGAAACTTACGTATACCATGGCGGCCTTCTCAGATCTCGAATTTGGTTTGGGTATCGATCAAAGTGCAACAGAGTATGGCGTGGACGGATTTTCAACCCCGCAAGTTATGGCCTTCGCCCTTGAGCTTTACGAAAACGGCATTTTAACTGACGATGATTTCCCTGGCATGCCGTCCGATAACGAGGGGAGATTTTACTGGTTACTCGATAGAATTGTTCGGCGGGAAGGGATCGGAGATGCGTTGGCCAATGGTACCTATTGGGCTGCCAAAGAGATTGGTAAGGGAGCAGAAGAATATGCTCATAATAATATTAAGAAACATGAACAACTGCCTCTCAAGCTCTCAATGCTAAATCCCATTTATTTCCTTATGTATGCTACCGGCGAGAAGATAAACATTACGCAAATTGAAGGGCAGTTTCCCCAGGCGCCTTTTCCTACGATGGAGGAGAGAGAAGCCTTTGTGAAGGATTGGTTCCAGGTTCCTGATGAAAAGTTTAAGCAAATTCTTCTGGACTGGGAACCACGCGGAGAAAAATCAATGCCCTATTACCCGACTGTTCAAATGTGTTGTGATATTGTCGACTGGCAAGAAAAGATGCACTACATTGATGACGCCCTCGGGATGTGCGCTGGTTTGTCATCATTCCCCCTGAAGCCTCCCTATCATATACACAATTATCCGAAATTTATTTCATCAGGGGCCGGTATCGAGATGGATGAAGACAAACTAACGCAAGCAATCAAGAGATACCGGACTTTGGTGAGAGCCATTAATATAAGAAGAGGCATGAGGAGAAAAGATGAGAAGCCTCCGGAGGACCATTGGAAAAAGCGTTTTCCCGAACTTGAAAAGGAGCTCTTAGATACGTATTACAAATTTAAGGGGTGGAATAATGAAGGTATTCCTACTAAAGAGTCCTTATATGAATTGGGTTTGGATTACGTATTCGAAGACTTCGACAAGAGAGGGATCTATTCAGATAATGGTGCTGCACCTTCCAAAGAGACCTTGGCAGAACAAGAGAAGGAGGTGTAGCCGTGGGTGAGAAAAAACGGAAAATCGTCAAAACAATAAAAGTTGATGCTGACAAATGCAATGGTTGCCGGGCCTGTGAGGTGGTTTGCTCCGCCTTTCACGCTGCGCCGAAATATAGCAGCAATAATCCGGCGAGGTCTCGTATTCAGGTGATTCGTCACCCACTAAAAGACATATATATTCCGGTATACGCGGGCGAGTATGCTGCAGCCGAATGTATGGGGAGAGACAAATATGTGATTGACGGAAAGGAATACGAAGAATGTGCCTTCTGCAGGGCTTCCTGCCCATCCAGGGACCTTTTCAAAGAACCCGATTCCGGTCTTCCAATCAAATGCGATATGTGTGAAGACGATCCGCCACAAGAAGAGCCCCTCTGTGTGAAGTGGTGCTTAAGTGATGCCCTGACGTATGAAGAAAGGGAAGAAGAAGTCGACGATGAAGAAGAAGTAAAGCTGGAGGAGATGGATGTCGGATTGGAATCATTGGTAGACAAGTATGGATTGCAGAAGGTAATGGATACGGTTGCCCGAATGGCACAGAAGGACTAACCCAGGAGGCGAAAGCAGAGGATTAAGAAAGACTATGGAGACTCTACCCCTTGCCCTTTTTAAAGACGTAATAGAAGGCATACAAGAGTCAGGTGGAGACGCCTTCAAATTCTGCTATCAATGCGGAACATGTGAAACTGTTTGTCCGTGGAATCATGTAAGAAAATTTTTTGTCCGCAGAATTATCAATCAGGCAAAATTTGGCGTGGTCCCTTTCGAATCCGAAGACATATGGCTCTGTGCCACCTGCGGTAGATGCCCTCAGCGGTGCCCCAGAGGCGTAGAAATAATCGACGTTATGAGGGCTTTGCGCAGGCTCATGGTACCGGACGGTGTCGTTCCTGCCAGCATCCCCAGTCTTCGGAGTTCCATGACAAGCATTGCCAGTGTAGGGAATCCCTGGGGGCAAGAGCCGGATGACCGTGCAAAATGGGCTAAAGACCTGGGGGTAAAGGAGTTTAACGAAGAGACTGAACTGCTATATTTCCCCTGCTGCTATCCCAGCTATGACCCAAGGTTACGGAAGGTAGCTCAAGCCACGGCCACTATCCTCAATAAGGCAGGGGTGGATTTCGGGATACTGGGTCCGAAAGAGCAATGCTGTGGTGAGAGCGTGCGTAAAGCGGGAAATGAGACGTTATTCAAGCGCTTAGCCAGGGAAAACATCAAGACTTTTGTCGAACATGGGGTGAAAAAAATCCTTGCTTCTTCCCCTCATTGCTTTCACACCTTCAAAAACGAGTATCCCGAATTCAAGGCCAACTTTGAGGTGGTCCATATCTCCCAATATTTATTCGAGCTGATCAATGAAGGAAGGCTTCCTATCACCAAAGAGTACGCGAAGAAAGTCACGTATCATGATCCCTGTTACCTTGGCCGGCATAATGGCATATATGACGAACCCCGAGCGGTCTTACAGAAGATACCCGGCTTAGAATTGGCTGAGATGGCTGATGCGCGGGAAGATAGTCTCTGTTGCGGAATGGGGGGAGGCAGGGTTTGGATGGAAACCGAAAAGAATGAAAGATTCTCCAACCTCAGAATAGAACAAGCCATTGAGGTTGGGGCTGAGGTGCTGGCTACCGCCTGCCCCTATTGCGTCACTGCTCTTGAGGACAGCAGGCTCGTCACAAATCATGCCGATGACATAGAGGTTAAGGACATTACTGAGATTCTCCTGGAAGTGATTTAGAGGACTATAAAACCCAATGAGGTGATAGAAAGTGGAAGATCTAGCATTGCTCAAAGACAATATTCAACAACTGTGTACAAGTCTTGGAGACAGTAATTTTGGAGATGTCATGGTTGTTGGCGGAGGGATCAGCGGTGTTCAAGCCTCGCTTGATCTTGCCGATGCCGGCTTTAAGGTCTACCTGGTCGACAAGGCACCTGCCATTGGCGGCCATATGGCCCAGCTTGACAAGACCTTCCCGACCAATGACTGCTCCATTTGAATACTCGCGCCCAAACTGGTCGAGGTCGGCCGGCATCCCAATATAGAGGTCCTCACCTATACTGAAGTTGCCAGTATAGAAGGTGAAGCAGGAAACTTTAACGTAACGCTGACTAAAAAGCCCAGGTATATTCTGGAGGACAAGTGTACGGGTTGTACTACCTGTGTAGAATATTGCCCGGTGCAATACCCTGATCAATTTAATCAGGAGATATCGAAGAATAAAGCCGTGCATATATATTTTGCTCAGGCAATTCCACTTATCACCTATATTGATGAAAGCTGTCTTTACCTTAAAGAGAAGAAATGCCGTATTTGCGAAGGGGTCTGTAAGAATGAAGCCATAGATTTAAATCAAACGCCGGAGAAAAAAGAACTAAATGTTGGAGCGATAATTCTGTCTCCCGGCATTGAGCCTTATGATCCTAAGGTGAGGGAGGAATATCGCTA
>CAZQML010000086.1:0-17015 GCA_964594245.1 uncultured Dehalococcoidales bacterium
GATCGGCAAGAACATGATGGTGCTGGAGTGTGGCGACGACATCGTTGTCATCGACGCGGGGCTCATGTTCCCGAGCGAGGACATGCTCGGCGTCGACATCATCATTCCGGACATGAGCTATCTGCTCAAGAATCGGGACAAGGTTCGCGGCCTCGTCATCACGCACGGTCATGAGGACCACATCGGCGCGGTCCCGCACCTGTTGCAGGCTCTCAATGTGCCCGTCTACGCGACGAAGCTGAGCGCCAGGCTCATTGACATGGGGCTGAAGCAGAAGGGTGTGAAGGTCAAGGCGCAGATAAACGAGGTAGCTCCGGGCGACGTGGTGAAATTCGGCTGTATGTCCGTGGAGATGTTCCCCGTGTGTCACAGCATACCCGACGCTGCGGGGCTCATCATCGAGACGCCGCTCGGGACCATCGTTCATACAGGGGATTTCAAGCTGGACCACAACCCGGTCATCGGGGAGCCGACCGACCTGCACCGCCTCGCGCTCATCGGCACAAAGCAGGTGCTGTTGCTTCTTTCCGACTCGACATACGCCGAGTTGCCCGGCTACACGCCGTCTGAAGAAACAGTCACGGAAAGCCTGGACCGCATCATCGCCGGCGCGCAGGGCAGGGTCATTATCGCAACCTTCTCCTCTCTGATCGCGCGGATACAGCAGGCCATGAACATCGCTGCCAAGTACAAGCGCCGGGTCTTTGTCACCGGCCGCTCGATGGAGGGAATCGTCAAGGTTGCCTCGGAAACGGGATACCTGAAGATACCTGCAGGAACACTGAGCAAGTACGAGCAGGTACACAACCTTCCTCCTGACAAAGTCGTTATCCTTACGACAGGCACGCAGGGGGAGCCCACGTCAGCACTCGTGCGCATGGGGAATGGGGAGCACGCCCAGGTACGGATAATGCCCGACGACACGGTTGTGATGTCGGCGACTCCGATTCCCGGCAACGAGGCGCTGGTGAGCAGGACCATCAACAACCTCTTCAGACGTGGGGCGGATGTCATCTACGGCGCCCGGGCGCAGGTACATGTGCACGGGCACGGAAGTGCGGAGGAGCTGAAGACCATTCTCAACCTTGTAAGGCCGAAATACTTTGTGCCCGTACACGGCGAGTACCGGCATCTGGCCAGGCACGCGAAGATTGCCGAGGATATGGGCGTAGCAGTTGAGAATATCTTTGTGCTGAACAACGGGGACGTACTTGAGCTTGGCGCAAAGGAAGGGAAGGTCGTGGCGAAGGTCCCCGCAGGGGATATCGTGGCCAACGGTCTTGTCACGGGAGAGCTGGACAGCGGTATGCTCCGTGACCGCAGGCTGATCTCCCGCGACGGCGTGGTGGTGGTGGCCGTAGTCCTTTCGCGCGAGACGGGCAAGCCCGTCGGCGAGCCGAAGATAGTGGGCAAGGGCTTCGTGGACGCGGGGCAGAACAGCGAACTGTGGAGTGAGGGTAAGAAGGTCGTGGCGAGTGACATCGTGCACAGCCAGGCAGTGGGGAAGGGGCTTAGCGCAATGGAATCGAGTGCAAGAGAGGCCCTAGCCAGGCATTTCTACGACAAGACGCATAGAAGGCCTGTCATCATCCCCATCGTCACGGAAGTCTGAACTGATGGCGAGCAATGCACGCAGGAACACCGTGAAACCGAGGCAACGGAAAGCCGCGCCGCGTAAGCGGGGTGATAGTTCGGGGCCGCGTCGAGGCGTGCCATTCAAGGTAATCGGGCGGCTGCTACTGGTCATCGCTGTGGCCGCAGCGGCAGTCGTGTTCGGCCCGCTGCTTACCTCCATTGGGGCTCGCCTCTGGCCGCAGCTCCTGTCGGACTTCGGTTTCGGGCTCATACTGCTTGCCATAGCTGTCGGCGTCCTGATATGGCTCATCAAGTACGGGTTCGGCCCGCTCACCCGGCGCTGGAACGTGTTTCTCGGTGCAACGCTCGCAGGCATCGCCCTCTGGGGCCTTCTCGGCCTGTTGAGACCGGCCGGAGGCCTCTTCTGGACGGTAACGCTTGGCGGCAAGGTTGGACAGACGATAGCAGGGCCGTCCGAGGTGTGGGGAGCCGTGCGCGTGTCTGTGATGTTCGTAGTGGGGCTGATTCTCATCGCACCGCAGCCGCTCGTGCGGACGATGCGCTGGCTCTTCAGTCCGCGACCACGAGCGGTACGGACTTCACCCGTCGTCAGCTATGACAGGCCGGTGACACCGGAGCCGATGAGGCGGTCGGTCCTGCCCGTGGACGAGCCTGTACAGGCAGTGGCGAAGGCTGTCGCGAAGCCGGATGAGATGGCGAAGGCTTCGGAGGGCGTGCCCACGCTGGCGCCTGAGAAGCGAGGGTTCCGTATCGGCAAGAAGGAGACCGAACCGCCTCCGGCTCCGGTCATGGAGCCGATGCGCGAGCCGGTCGTCACCGTGGGGGGCTGGCAGATTCCGCCGGTTGATGTCCTTGAGAAGCCCAAGGAAGCGGTGCTGGACCGCGATGAGATTGACAAGCGCGCGCGGCATATCGAGGAGGCGCTGGAAAGCTACGGCGTTGAGGGAAAGGTCGTGCAGATAAACACCGGACCCACGGTGACACAGTTCGGCATTGAGCCGGGCTGGCTCCGCAAGTACAAGAAGATTGTTGACAATGGTCAAGAGCGACAGGAAGAGGTGTCCAGGACCAGGATTCGGGTTGACCGCATAACGGCGCTGGCCAATGACCTGGCGCTTGCTCTGGCTGCTCCCAGCATACGCATCGAGGCCCCCATTCCAGGCAAGTCCATGGTTGGCATCGAGGTTCCGAACTCGGCTTTCGGTTCGGTGGCGCTACGAAGCGTTATTGAGAGCGTGTCGTTCCAGAAGGTGCAGGCGAGGTCGAAGCTGTCGCTGGCCCTCGGCAAGGGCGCCGGAGGAGAGTCCGTCGCCGGCGACCTCGCGAAGATGCCGCACCTGCTCATCGCAGGGGCGACGGGAAGCGGCAAGACGGTCTGTCTCGACTCCATCATCTGCTGCCTCCTGATGCACAACAGCCCGGATGACCTGCGCTTCCTGCTCGTGGACCCGAAGCGGGTTGAGTTGGTCGCCTTCGGGGAGATTCCGCACCTGGCGGCTCCGGTCGTCGTCGACGCGGACAAGGCTGTCAAGGTGTTGCGCTGGCTGGGTGTCGAGATGGACCGGCGCTACCGCGAGTTCGCGAAGGCGAAGGCCCGCAATATCGAGTCGTACAACAAGGACCGTCTGCCCGGTGAGTCGCTGCCATACCTCGTCCTTGTGGTGGACGAGCTGGCCGACTTGATGATGGCTGCATTCGACGAGGTCGAGCACTCGCTCTGCCGCCTCGCACAGCTCGCGCGTGCGACCGGCATACACCTCATTGTGGCGACGCAGAGACCGTCTGTCGACGTTGTCACCGGCCTCATCAAGGCCAATTTCCCAACCCGTATCAGCTTCGCGGTGACGTCGCAGGTGGACTCGCGCACAATCCTTGACACCGTGGGCGCGGAGAAGCTGTTGGGACGCGGTGACATGCTCTATCTGCCCAGTGAAGCCAGCCGACCGAAGCGTCTCCAGGGCACCTTTGTGGGCGATGCCGAGATAGAGAAGCTCGTGGAATTCTGGGTCGGACAACGTCGTCCGGAGAAAGCTCTCGTCGACTTGGACGCGGTCGGAGAGGGGCCGGGGCAGAAGATCCCGGTTGAAGACCCCATGCTGGAAGAGGCGCGCAAGCTGGCTGCGGAACACGCGCAGATATCTGCCTCGTTCCTGCAGCGGCGGCTTCGCATCGGCTATCCGCGGGCGGCAAGGATAATGGAGGAACTCGAGTCGGAACTCGAGAGAGACGAGACGCAGCAGGAAGAGCGCCCTGCGCCCTGGGACTAGGCTCCGAACTTGTTGAGTTTCAGCGCGTTCGCCATAGCGAGTGGCATCAACTCGGGGGCGCGGAGTTGTCCCAGACCACCCCGCAGACAGGCCTGCTCTGAGAACTCAGTCACTTCATCGGTCCTGCAGTACCGCGCACGCAGAACGACCGGCACAGGATGCCAGCTGTGCATCGCGAGTCCCGCCGGCGTCGAGTGGTCACCGGTCACGATGAACACGTCGGGCTTCAGGTCGAGAAGAGCCGGCAGAACGACATCCAGCTCCTCCACTGCCTTCACCTTCGCTTCGAAATCGCCGTCCTCCCCCCGCGCGTCCGTCTTCTTGTAGTGGACGAAGAAGTAGTCATAGCTGTCATAGTTCCGGCGCAGCACCTTGATTTCGTCCTCCAGCGTCTCGCCGGCCGGCAGGATGTCCATGCCCACGACGCGCGAAACGCCGCGGTACATGGGATAGGTGGCGATACAGGCCGGCGTGAGGTGGTAGATGTCGCGTAGCGAGGGGTAGTCCGGGCGCTGCGAGAAACCCCTCAGCAGGAGCATGTTGGCGGGATGTCTGTCCTTGAGCAACTCGCGGGCCTGCTCGATGAACGAGTTCGCGACAAGGGCTGTCCTGTGGCCCGTCGAGTCAAGCGCCTCTGCCGGCAGAGGCGCCATTCCCTCGTGTTGAGGGTCGGTGTCCGCCACCTCTCGGGACAGTCCCTCACCCCGCAGGCGGATGACAAAGCGGTGCTCCTTCCCGGGGAAGAGGGCGATTTCCGCATCCTGCGCCTTTGCGCCCTCGTTCAGCAGGTCGCACAGCTCGTGGTTGAGCTCGGTTGCCAGTCGTCCTGCCCTGCGGTCGGAGATGAGCCCCGAGTCGTCCACCGTGCAGAAATTGCCGCGGGCGACCACGTCGCCCGGAGCCACGTCGATGTCCAGGCCGAGCGCCTCCACTATGCCCCGGCCGAACTGGTAGTGCACGGGGTCGTAGCCGAAGAGAGACATGTGCCCGGGTGCGCTACCGGGGGTGATGCCCGGGCTCACCGGGTGCAGCATGCCACAGATGCCCTCCAGCGCAACGCGGTCGAGGTTCGGGCTGTGAGCCGTCTCAAGCTCGGTCCTGCCTGTCTCCGGGTGAGGCAGTCCGCCGATACCGTCCATCACCAGGAGGACTATCTTCGATGGCGTCACCCTGGCCAGCTTGCGAATCTCGTCGAATCCAATCATCTGCTTGACATTGTAGGCGCTTCGTCACAACGTTGACAATTCAGGGCGTTCGCACGTAGTATGCTCGCGCCATGAACGAAACCGAACGGGACATGCGAGTTCTTGCCATCGACATAGGAGGCACCAAGACGGCGGCCGCGCTGGTTGACGGTGTGGGTGGCGTGCTGTCCCGGGGGCGCGTTGCGACTCCGGAATCCGACGACCCGACTGCGCTGGTCGAAGCAGTGTATGGTGTGGCGCAGCAGGTACTGGGTGCTGCCGGAGTTGCCATGGCTGATGTGAGCGCGGTGGGTGTGTCGTCTGCGGGCATCATCGACACGCGAAAGGGCATCGCCGTGTTCTCCCCAAACGTCCGCTCGCTGCGACGAACACCGCTCCGGGACATGATTTCGGAACGCCTCGGAAAGCCGGTGCAGCTCGGGAACGATGCGACGCTCGCGGCGCTTGGCGAGTGGCAGTTCGGGCTCAAGCGGTCGGTGTCTGACATGGTCTATGTCACGGTGAGCACCGGCATAGGCGGCGGTATCATCGCGGGAGGCGAGCTCATCGAAGGTTCCTGTGGGGCAGCTGGAGAAGTGGGACACATGGTTATCGAAGTAGACGGCCCCGAGTGTCCGTGCGGAAGACACGGCTGCTGGGAGGCACTCGCTTCAGGGCGGGCGCTTGCGGAGCGGACGGTTCTGCGGATTGAGGCAGGAGAGGCCAGCTCAATAGGCGAGCTGGCGGGTGGCGACATGGAAAAGATAGACGCACAGCTGGTGTCTATCGCAGCGCAGCAGGGCGATGCCCTGGCGAAAGAGATGATTGCGACGACTGCGTACTACGTTGGTGTGGGATTGGCCAACCTAATAAACCTCTTGAACCCGTCGCTCATTGTCGTCGGCGGAGGATTGACGAAGATAGGCGACGCACTCATGGGGCCAGCTACGGTTGTAGCGAAGGAGCGAGCCTACGTGGCTGATGCCTGTCACGTGGAGATACGACGCGCGTTGCTGGGGGACGATTCTCCTTTGCTTGGCGCCGCGGCGCTTGCGATGAAGGGCCTTGCGTGAACTCCGGGAGGCTCAGAGGCCGTTGTGAGCCCCCCCCCCCGGTTTCTGGCAGAATAGACCGACCATAGTGAAGAGGAGGCAAGGACAATGCCGTTTGGAGGGACTCTGTTTGGTATTGCCAGCCTGGTATTCGGGATTATCATCCTGGTATTCCCCAAAATTCTGAACTACCTTATTGGCATCTACCTGATTATCGTCGGGCTCATCGCGATTCTGGCCTGATTGAGGGCATCCGGTAGCATTTCCACACACGATGCCCCTCGGCCGGCATATCGCTGGTCCAGGGGCATGTTTGCGACGTTGAGAAGCTCAGCGTCCTGTGGCGCATGAGTCGACCGCAGTAGGAGAGACGCAGGAGGTCAGCCCATGGCGATGTACATGACTATGCTGAGGTTCACGCACCAGAAGGTGAAGTGTATCTCCAGCTTCTGCAAGGAGTGGCAGGAGAACGCCAGGCGAATCGAGGGCAGCGGAATCAAGCTCGTCGGCTCGTACGGCATACTGGGGCCGTACGACATGGCCTTCGTGTTCGAGGCGCCGGACCAGGAGAAGGCGGCGAGTGTGCCTCTGGCTATCTCGTACCTCGACCCCGGCATCCAGACGGAGACGTGGAGCGTCATTCCGATGGAGGAATTCGGGGAGTTGGCGGAAAACGTGAAGTGCGAGCGGCCCCCGCGGGTCCGGCCGGAATAGAGTCATCGGCGTCGGCGCCCGCCAGCGATATTCTGCCATGAATTACTTCGCGTATGGCTCAAACCTGAGCACGCGCCAGATGCAAGAGCGCTGCCCCGGAGCGAAGCGCCGCTCCAGCGCGAGGCTTCCGAACCACAAGCTCATCTTCACGGGTGGTTCGCGGAGTCGGCAGGGTGGCACCGCGACAATACGCCTCCAGAAGGGAGAGCAGGTCCTGGGCGGTGTGTACGAGATTGACGAGAAGTGCCTGCGCTCGCTTGACCGGCACGAGGGGTATCCGACCGTCCACGACCGGATGAACGTCATGGTGTTCAACGACATGGGTGACGCCATCGAGGCTGTCATCTACTTCAAGAAGGAGCGGGCAGCCGAGTTGCCTCCATCACAGGAGTACCTGGCCGTCATTCGCGAGGGCTTCAAGGATTGGGGCCTCATATGAGCTTTCCGCGATTGTGAGTGCGGGGCGCCCGTCGCTGGTCTGCGGCGGCGCGCCCCGCTTCGTATTCGGCCTTCGCTAGGAGGCAGGGACGACTCTCCAGATATCCTGAGCGCAGGTGTAGCCGAGTATCTCGCTCTGTGTCTTTCGCCCGTTCGCGACCTCAATCATGAAGTTGAACAGGTCCTGGCCCACGGCATCGATGTCGGTGAGGGCCCATTCGATGTCCACAAGATAGTCGAGCAGGTCGGGATACTTGCGGAAGTGGTCCTTCCGCGCCGTTATCTTGATCACGGGCACCCAGGGGAAGCCGTAAGGCGCCGCCCCCTCTGTGGAGTAGGTCATTATGTTGCACCCGCCGGCGGCCAGGCCGGTGACCGACATCATGTCGTTGCCCGGCGTGTTCATGTACCACATTCCCTTGCCTTCCGGTATCTCAGCGTAGTCGACTACCTCGGTGAGTGGGGTGGTGCCGCCCTTGTGGATGGCGCCAAGCGCCTTCTCCTCAATGGAGCTGATGCCGTCTTCGACGTTCTGAGCATCGGGGTTGGCCCTGAGGAAGTCGATGCCGGATGACTTGAGCCATTCCTCGAAGTCCCGAACGACCTTGAGCATCTTCTGCTTTACCTCGTCATTGATTGCTCTGGCCGCGATGACATGTTCCGCGCCTATGACCTCCGGGCTCTCGCTGAAGCCGCCATTGCCACCGTGCTTGATGACGAGGTCGAGCGCGTGCCCCTGCGCGGCGTTCGTGACCGCACCCGAGAGGGGCGTTGAACCGCCGCACTCAACGCCATGGCGCAGCTTGGAGAGGGGCATAGGTTCTCTGCGGATACGGGAGGCGTCCGACGTCATCCGTCGCACGGCGTCGATGCCTCGCTGGACAGCGACCATCACGCCGCCTTCCGTGTGTACTTTACATACGTTAACAGGCTTGCCTGTGCTCGCGATTCGCCCGGCGATGCCGTCGGGATCGGAGTCCGCGCAGTCCGGCCCGACGATGAGAACGCCGTGCAGGTTCGGGTTCCTGCCAAGGTTGACCAGCGTGCGCTCCACGACCTCCTTGTCAGGAGGGATGAGCCCGCAGACCTGCTTGTGGGTGAAGAGCTTGCAGTCCTGCACAGCGTTTGCTATCCACATGCCCGGGTCGTTCGCGCACGCCGCGCTGACGATTACGCCGACATAGTTCCTTGTGCCTGCTGTGCCGTCCGGTCTTGGATATCCCCAGAATTCCATCAGTCCCTCCTCTCACGCCTTCGAGGCGGCCTTTATTCGAAGGCCAACCATGTTGTGGATGTGGACGTGCTCGCCAGCGCGTATGTCCGCGGTGGCCACGCCGATAACCTGCCCGTACTTCAGCACCTTCTCGCCCTTCTTGATGGGAGCGACACAGAACTTGTGCTGGTAGGTTATGGGCTCGACGAGCTTCACGTGACGTAACTCGCTCCCTGCCTTCAGGTCCAGTTCCTTGCCCTCAGGCAGACCGGTGACTGCCACTGCCGTGTTGTCCGTCGGGTGCAGTATGATTGCCTCGATAGCCATACTCTCCCTCCTTCTTCTTCTCTTGCGTCAGGCTACGCGGAACCTGTCTACGGTATCCTCGTCGAGGTCGATGCCCAGTCCGGGGCCTTCCGGTATGTGGACATAACCCTCGGCGTCTATCTCCATCTTCTGCTTCGTCACATCCCAGCGCATAGGAGTCTCCTCGACGCAGTACTCGAGGATGAAAGTCGACTTGCGGGCGGCCAGGAACTGCAGGCCCGCGGCAAGGTTGATGCCGGTGGTGTAGAAGTGGTTGACCACGCGGAGACTCCTGTCCTCGATGAAGTCGGCGATTCGCATTGCCTCGGTGAATCCGTTGCGGGCGAGGTCTATCTGGGCTATGTGGATGCCGCCGCGCTCGATGAGGTCACGCCACGCATATCGGCCGGCGTCGCCCTCACCCGCCGCAATCGGTATGCGGGAGCTGTTGCTGAGTTGCATGTAGCCCTCGAGGTTGTCCTGCTGTAGCGGCTCCTCAAGCCAGAGGATGCTGAAGTCCTCGAACTGCCGCGCGCGACGGATAGCCGTAATCGTGTCCCAGCAGCAGCCGGCGTCGATGAGCACGTCGTTGCCGGGCCCGACGCCGCGGCGTGCGCCCTCCACCAGGTCGAGGTCGACTTTCTCGCTCTCGCCCATGGGGTGCCAGCCGAACTTGACGGCGGTATACCCCCGGTCGATCCACTTGCGGCCTATCTCGGCGGTCTCGTTTCCGTCGCGGCCGAAGAGAATGCTCGCGTATGCTCGAATCTTCTTGTGGAATGCCCCGCCAAGAAGCCGATGGATCGGCTGGTTGTAGTACTTGCCGGCAAGGTCCCAGAGGGCCATGTCGATGCCGCCCATTGCATGTATGACCACGCCCCTGCGACCGTAGTAGAAGGTCGCCTGGTACATCTTCTCCTGGAGCACCCTGATGTTGAGCGGGTCCTCCCCGATGAGAAGACGGGCGAGGCCGGATGTGACTGAGTGGCTGAAGGGCGCCTCGATAGCCGCCTTGGCCACTCGGGGCGACGAGTCTATCTCGCCGATACCGGTGATGCCCTCGTCCGTGTGGATCTTGACGATGAGCGCGTCCTGCCCCGAGGAGCACTTGTCCTCAATCTGGTTCTCCGGCAGCCTCAGCTCGATTGCCTCTACGCTCGTAATCTTCACCTGTTCCCTCCTCACTGACGCTGATACGCAGAAAGGGGCCCGTTTCCGGGCCCCGGGCAGCTACAGAACGCCGTATTTCTTGTAGACGTCGCCGAGCATCGCTCCCTTGAGGAGCTCATCCCTGACGGTGTCCTCTGCGCTTGCTTTCTCCAGGGCCAGTTCGATGGCTTTCTGCTCTATGTCCCTGGGGATGACGATGACACCGTCGATGTCCGCGAGGACGATGTCTCCCTCATTGACGAGCACTTCGCCGCACATGACGGGACGGCCGTATTCAAGAACGATACTCCTGCCCATGGAGTCGAGGGGCCTTGTGCCCGTTGCAAACAGGGGGAACTGCATCTCCGCTATCCTGACAATGTCTCTGACGTAGCCGTCAACGATTGCGCCGCGCGCTCCTCTTGCTCGCGAAGCGGTCGAGAGCAACTCGCCCCAGAGCGCCGTCTCGGTCGAGCAGTTGGTGCCGCCGACCAGCACATCGTTCGGCTTGAGCGTGTCGACGGCTTCGATCTCCATCGCGTAGTGATTCTCCTTGACCTCATATACGTCCACACTGAGGCAAGTGTGTGCCCTGCCGGCGACGACAGCGCCCGGCCACATCGGGTTGATGTCGGCGCGCATCGCCTGCGCGCGGTACCCCAGCTTGTCAAGCACGTCGGATATGACCGAGGAGTAGAGCTTCCGCTCCATGGTGTCGAAGAGCTCCTTGTCGTTCTTGAAGTCCATTTCGATTCACTCCTTATCCAGATGTCTCGTGGCGCTGCGGGCAAGGCCACGGGAAGTCGACGTGGTGGCCGAGCGGAAGAGCCGACACGCGAAGTCTATGCAGGTGTTGTGAGGGCGTCAACACCGGGTAGACGTCGCCGGCTCCCACCCCGTATCCTGCCGGACGGCCCGTGCCATGTCCGGGGCCCCTAGCCCAGCCTTCCCACCGGCACTATGTAGAGGGGCAACTCCCCCTCGGGGAGTCCCAGCAGGGCGGCCACAGTCCTCGTTCTGAAGGCGCCGACCGGCACGCTTCCCAGGCCGAGCGCAGTGGCCTGAAGCAGGACATTCTGTGCCGCGTGGCCGACGTCCATGTGCACGTACATCTGGCCGCGGTCGCCGTAGAAGCCGGTTGTCCTGTCATATACGGCGGAGAAAAGCAGGCTCACGGCGGCGTTCGCAACCTGCGATTGCTTGAGCGATGCCTCGCTGAGTTCCGCCCTGAAATCACCCTGCTTGACAAGTGATAACGAGTGGCTCTCAGGCTCGTAGTGATACAGGCCGGGCTCCAGGCCTTCCACCTGGCCGACGATGGCGTAGGTCTCGAGAGGATAGGTAGCGCCGGCTGACGGGGTTGTGCGGAGGCCGCCAGGACCCGTGGAGCCCTGTGCCGCCCAGAGGAGCTGCGCGAGCTCGTTGAGCGACAGCGGTTCCTTCGCGTAGCTGCGTATGGAGCGTCGTTGTGACAGCACCTCCTCGAGTGACATTGTGCTCCTTGTGCGCGGCTGTGGCAGTTCCATGTTGCCTTCCTTCTCCGTGTCGGTTGTTCCGGGGTGGTGTTTCTCGCGTCACCCGCGTGTGGTGTGCGGCGTCCGGATGAAGCGGTGCGCCGGCCAACCTGCGATGAGCGACGCCGTCCATGAAGGACAGGGTTTGTCTCTGCGGAGATGCAGAATGTGCTTCACGCTTCTTACTCCATGACCTGCTGCACGAAGACGCGAAGGCCTAGAGCCTGGGCAAGGAGGTCCGATCTCTTCCGCGCGGTTGCGACCTCGGTTGAGATTGTCCCGATGGAGCGGACAAGAACGCGTATCCATGTGGCGGATGGCACAATCCTGACCCCTGCCACCAGCTTGCGTAGCGGTACGTCAAGGGCCTCTGCGATTCGGAGAATGCCGGCGAGCTTCATGGTGTGCCCCGGGGCGACCAGGGGCTCGTCCGGTACCAGGTATGGCTTCAAGTCTGTGTGCCATAGCACGCAGTAGAGGAGCGTGGAGCGGTCCTGCGAAGAGAGTGGCTTGGCCAGCAGGGGGGCCGGAGGGTTGTCCAGCCAGCAGCGCAATGCCTGGAAGGAGATAGCCCCATGCACGTCCGGACCTGAATCGGCCGGCAGCCATGGAGGCAGCAACCCGATCTCTTCGCGGATATTCGTGGACGCGCCGATGTCGTGGACCATGCTGGCAGCGAAGAGCGTACGCCGGTCGGATGCAGACATGCCCGGGAGGAGGCCGACGGTAGAGAGTTGGTCGAAGAGAGACAGGGCCAGATCGGCCACCTTGCGGGCGTGCGTCGCGTCGTAGCCATAGTCGCAACTCCGCGCAAGGAGTTCGATGGCCTGCACTTGCCCCTCGGTCATGTTCTCAAGAGCATACCATGTCGAGCTGAGGTGTTTTCTCTCGTACGTCTGTGACGGCGTGATGGGCTGTCCCCGGAGCGAAGGATAGACGGCCTTGACCGGGAATCGCGGTGGCTCCTGCGCAGTCCGGAATGGTGCCGCGGATGGCGTGAGACACGACGCGTGTGGTGCGAGAGGGCCTATGCCTCTTCCAGAATCTCCTGCACGAAGATTTGGACGCCGAGCGCGTGGCTCAACATGTCGGACTTCCTCCGGGCCTGCGCGACCTCGGTAGCCGCCTCGTCGAATGCACGCACTAGCAGCCGTATCCATGCAGATGCCTTCTTGACCTGGATGACCTGCACCATAAGCCTGTGCCGCGTGTCGAGGGCGTCGGCGATGCGCAGGATGCCGGCAAGCAATTCGGTGCGCTCGCGGTCGAGGAGGGGCTCCGGGTCCACCTCGCAGGCATCGGAGGTGGAGGTCCACAATACTGAGTAGAGGAGCGCGGAGCGGTCGACGGCGGAGAGAGGGTGCAGCTTGAAGGCAGGCATGGAATCCTCGGAGCGTGTGCGCAGGGCTTCGAATGACACGATGTGATGGCCGTTGCCTTTCGCTTCCGGTGGGGCCCAGAGAGGCAGGCCTCCGATCTCCTTGAGCGCCCGCGGAGACGAACCGACGTCGTGGGCGTAGCCGGCGGCCACAAGGGTACGGCGGTCGGATATCGAGAGCCCTGGCAGGAGTCCGAGGCTGAAGAGCTGGTCGAAAAGCGAGGATGCGAGATAAGCGACCTTGCGGGCGTGAAGAGACCCGCTACCGAAGCGGTACTCTTCGGCAAGGAGCTCGATAGCCCGTACCTGTGACTCGGTCATCGGTACCCACTTTCACCATATCATGTGGTCGCCCGTCTGTAAAGCCCACATGTTGTGGTCGCGCAAGAATGCTTGATGACCAGCGCCTCTTGGGCGCAGTCAGACCGTTCTTGTCCTGCGATGTGCACTTGGTGAAGGAGGGCGGCATTGTCCGCTTGCTTCGCGTGCGGCGCGCGTGTTTCCGCCTGTGCTTGAGAGGAAGCTCTGCAGTGGTATGGGAGGTGATGCCGGTTTCTACCGGGTGGCGTGGACTGATGCAGCGCCAAGAAGGACATCGTCCTGGCGGCGAAGAGACCAGCGTGTCCGTGTGATATTTTCTTCCCTCCATCGTATATTCTTGTGACGCTGGAAGAACGGTGCCATGGACATGAAGAAGGAGACGGGAACCATGATGAAGAAACGCGTGGGACTGGTGACGTCGCTGCTCGTGCTGGCAGCGCTGCTTGCTGTGGGCTGTGCGGAGGAGGCTCCGCCGCAGGAGGAATCAGGCGGCCAGGAGCCGGAAGAGGTGATTCTGGGGCCGGAGGACGCGTTCGACATAGCTGTCGGCTGGCTGCAGGAACAGTATCCCGACGCGGCCCCTGAATCAGGCACGAGTTGGCGGGTCGAGGACGTGGAGATGACCGGTCCCGACGGTGAGCCCCTCGTGGGCGCTTCGAAGAAGCGCATCATGTCGGATGACTGGGTGGCGATGGTCTCGTGGGCCGTCGTTGCGCCGCAGTATCTCAAGTACGAGATAACGCTGAAGAGCCTCACCCTCGGGTGGTACTGGCAGGGAAGCGTCACAGGGGAGGGAGGTGTGGTCAGCGAGCAGACCGCCATGCAGCGGGTGACGGAGGAGATGGCGCGACAGGTGGCGGAGGAGTTCCTCAAGCAGTCGCCGACCTACCGGTACGATGGCATCGAGGCAACGCTTGAGTTCAAGGTGGCCCGTGATGTTGCGGGAGTGCGCTACCCGTGGATACTCGCATCCTGGGACCCCGAGGCGGAGGGGGACTACTCCTGGGTATGCGCATTCGAGTTCGACTGTCGCCATCCGGGCTATGGCGACCGGACGGGACAGGACCTCGCGGAGGAGACAGGCGAGCATGGCGTACACATCATGGTGGAGGCCGGGGAGATTGTGAGCGCCGTGATGGACGGCCGATGGGACATGCTGTCGCAGCGCATGCTTGCCGACTTCGAGGCGGCCTGCGCGATAGGGGAGGAGTTCGTGCGTGAGAGTCCCACCTTCGCCTTCGACGGCATGCCCGAGACGCTCGAACTGGCCAGTGCAGCATGGTTCCCGAAGATGATGACGACCCCGGAAGGTGATGATCTCCAGGAGCGCAACTGGACCTTCAACTTCGAGTTCGACAGCCGTCACGCAGGCTATGGCGACCGGACGGGAGAGGTGCTTGCAGAGGTCGTCACCCCCCACAGAGCTCACGTGACCGTGGAGGAAGGGACGGTCACGTCGGCGGTCCTCGATGGCGACTGGGATATAGGTGCGCAGAAGACGATTGAGAGCATCGCCGAGGACTTCGTGCGCGGTAGTCCGACGTTCAAGTACGATGGGATAGTTGAGACGCTTGAGCTGGTGGACAGCAGCAGCTACTCACTCGCGGGCGTTGACGGAGATGTGTTCGTCTACCACTTCGACAGCCGTCATGCCGGCTACGGCGACCGCACCGGGCAGGCGCTCGCGGAAGTGATCACCTCTCACGAGGCTGTGGTCCAGGTGCAGAAGGGCAAAGTCGGCGCCGCCCTCATGGACGAGGAGTGGGACATGCTGGCGCAGGAGATGGCCTCCCAGTAGCAGGGTCTGCACTGAACCCAGAGAACGGGGTACGCCGGTGCCGGAGATGCTCCAACGCGTTCATGCGGATTGGCAATCCCGGCTGTCACGTGGTGACACCGGGTGAAGATAGGAAAAAAGGCCCGCCGTACGGCGGGCCTTCTCGTTGTACTTCGAACGTATCTGATGACTGGCCCTAGAGCAGTCTGCTGTCTCTCTCCATGGACAGCTCGTTCGCCCCTGCCTGCCTGTATAGCTCCAGCGTGCTCTCATGGCAGGTCATGACGATGACTTGGCGGTCTTTCGCGAACTCGGCGAGGGCTTTGACGGCGAGCGGACCGCGTTCGTCGTCGAAGTTCACGAGTATGTCGTCCATGATGACCGGCAGAGGCTCCGCGTTCTGCTCGTACTGAGCGATGAGGCCGAGCCGCATCGCCAGGTAGAGCTGCTCCCTCGTGCCCCGGCTCAGCTCCTCCACGGTCCTGTCCGCGCTATTCACATCGCGCACGTGGAGCTCGTCGCTGTCGAGCGGCTTGAGCAGCTTCTCGTAGCGGCTGGCTGTCATACCGATGAAGGCGGCCTGTGCGGCACGTATGACGTCAGGCTGACGCTCCTCCTCGTAACGGGACACGGCGGCGCCGATGCCCCAGAGCGCGATGCGCGCCGTGAGCCACTCCCTGTACGCGTCCTGCAGTTGCTGGGTCAGTGTCTCGAGTTCCGCCTCCCGGCTGACGAGGTCTTCAGCCGAGACAAGTGCCTGTAGCTCACTGTCCAGCGCGCCAACCCTGCGGTTAGTCTCTCCTAACTCCTCTTCCTGTGCTCCGGCGCGCTGCTTCAGCTCGGCCAGGGCCGCGCGAATGTCTTCGGGCGTCGTGGCCGCGAGTTCCTCGATGAAGGCCTTGCGCGCTTCTCCTGCGCCGACGGTGGCTTCGATTGTCCTCAGGCTCGCGTCAACGGACTTCCCCAGGTCCCGGGCCTCAGCGAATCGCCGGTACTTCTCGCGCAGCGCCTCGGGCGACGGCACCCCGTGCGATGCCAGGAAGCCGGACAGGTCCGTGTCTTCCCTATCCCGCTGGTCCTGAAGACCCTTGACCTCCTCGGCGACTTGTTGCACCTGCTCCCTGAGCGATTCCTGTTTCACCTTCTCTGCCCTGGCGGCTGCGAGGCGTGTTTCCAGGGTCTCGATGTTTGCCGCCACGTCCGTGCCCTGCAGTGGCTCCCTCACCTTCTTCGCCACCTCAGCGTAGAGGGTGTCGATGGATGAGATTGTCTCCTCGAGGCGTGCGATTCGAGCCGCATGTTCGTCCACGCTCTTCAGCTCGCGGGAGGCATCTTCTAAGCCCCGGAGAATCTCATCCTTGGCTTCCGGTGAGAGCGTGGGCGACAGCCCGAGGTGCCTCAGAAGCGCATTCCACTCGGTCCGCGCCATTTCGAGGGCGCCCTCGGCCGTTCGTATCTCGACTTCAAGCTGCTCGGCTGCGGGGTCGCGTCTCCTCGCGGATGATGCACTGGGAGCGAGCGCAACCAGTAGTCCGAGCAGCCCGACGGCTCCCGCGATAGCGGCAATGACCAAATCGTCGTTGAGCACAGAGAGGACGCATCCCCCTACCCCGAGTGCGAGCACAGCGATGCCGGCGAAGCGAACGGAACCTGGAACGCCCTGTCTGCCGCCTGCCGCGCGCATGTTGTCCTTGTGGAGTTCCAGCTTGCGGCGCGAATTGTCGAGAGACTGTTCACGCTCGCGCAATCGGGCCTCCTGCTGTCGCACTGAGTCCTGCTGTTCGGTTGTGAGAGTGAAGGAGCGGACTCTCTCATCCGTCCATCCCTCCCCGAGAGCGCTCAGCTTCTGCTCGACCTGTTCCTGCGCGTCCTGCATGTCGCGTCTAGCAGCGGGCAGTTCCTCCTCCGTTGACCTGTAGCTGGCAACACTCTGCGTCAGCGTTCTGATGTCGTTTTCGTGCTGTATGAAAGCCGGGTCGTAGCTGATACGCTCTATGGCGGCCCCTGTCAGGCGCAACTGCTCCTGTTTGCCGTCGAGTGTTCCTGCCAGCGTCTTGAGCGTCGTCTGGCGCTCCTGCAGCTCCACAAGTGCCTCATCGGGGACCG
>CAZQML010000087.1:0-7230 GCA_964594245.1 uncultured Dehalococcoidales bacterium
AATTGTGAGATACTGGATATCTTCTCCCCCGCTCGACCGGACTACGAGGAGAAGCTCAAGCAGGCGGTCTCCGCCGACGGGTAGGGCGAAGTCCGCTGCAGGGGATTCCGTGCACACGAACCTGCAGCCAGCTCTCTACACGAGAGGGCAGAGAAACGTTGGTGTTGGGAATATGGAGCTGCCGCGCACGTCGCGGCGTACACCGCGTGAGAGGCTGTAGTCGCATTGCTACGAACTGACGCAACGGCGCAGAGCCGCCACCCAGACAAGAACGAACCTGCTGCGCACTAGTGCGTTTCCCATTCCCTGGCAGCAGCCACCATGACCTCGAGCTTCTTGAAGGCTGCCTCGTGCGGCATCATCCGAAGCCCACAGTCGGGATGCACCACGATTCTGTCGGCCGGCAGCAGCCGCGCGGCCCTATCTATCAGGGAGACTATGTCTTCCCGGGACTCAACTGTTGGCGACTTGGTGTCAACACAGCCCAGGCCTAGCATCTTGCCACTACTCTTCAAAGCCGCAGACTCCAGCACATCATCATTCTTGTCGCCCATGAACCCGTGTGACAGGAGCGTTACACCGCTCCACTTCGTCAGATGAGGCAATATCTCTCCAACGGTTCCACATACGTGCAGCGCAACAGGAACCTGCACTCCGCGTGCAATATGCTCAACCGCCCTCTGCGCGATATCCATGGGAGCGCCCACGGACAGAAAAGGCTCGTCGATTTGTATCCACTCCGCACCCTCTGCTTCGAGGGACATCGCGATGTCCAGTAGCGCGTCCGCGGTGTCGAGGTAGACGTTCTCGTCCCGGTAGCCATCGTACTGCGCCTTGATTCGTGACGAGAACACCAGGGTGACAGGGCCCGTGACAATACCTTTGACCCGGGGGCAGACGCCCATTGCAACGCGGAGATCCTCAACGAACATATCAGCGTGGCCACGGCCTATCTTGTCGACTATGGTGCTCGTGCCATCGAAAGAGTACCCGTCTATGGCGCGGGCGAAGTACTCGATCATGTCGTAACGGGTCTGGCCGTCGGACACGAGGTCAATACCCGCCCTAACCTGGTCGTCAACGCTCTGGAGTATCGCGTCCCGCCCCAGTTCATCGTACTTCAGCGGGTAGCTTCCAATTACGGTTGTCAGCATGGTCGTTGTCCTCCGAAGTCAATAGTGCACCCGCCACACTCTCCGGCGGTGTCAAAGTGACATTATAGCGGACTGTGGTCGCGCTGAGGCAGTGACCGCAGGAGCCGGATGCCTCGAAGTGCAGGCGTGGCATCGCGCCGGGGCAAGTCTATCCCTTGGATGAAGATGGGCCGGGTAGTGTCCTCTTGCTGTGCAGGGGTTCGCTATGGCGTCTCTGGCCTCTCTGCTGCATCTTTGCGGCGAGTCTTGTTCACGGGATTGGACCCGTTCAGTAGTTCGGTGAATCGGCCGATTGGTGCTGTGTGGACATGCCCATCGCTTCGGACGAACAGCATCTTCGGCTGACCATCTCCATCAACGAAGATGTCGAGGACCTCCACCTCCTCTTCGTCCTTGCTGTTCGGGTGATACTGAGCCTTCATTCACGCCGCCCGGAACGAAGTTCCGAAGCCATCAAGCCTCTCTGAAGCAAGTTGCAGGGATGCGTAGACGCTTTCCATGTCAATCCCGGCGATTGTCTGACCACGGTATTTCTTTCTGATCGAGTTGCGCGCCCGTGTCAATTCGGGCGAGGATATTCCGTTTCGCTTCGCGAGGTACGCTTCCAGGTACGCCGCAAGGTCGTCCATCGCCTTGGTCAACTCGCCGTCGCGAGGATTGAACCTGTCGTCGTTGAAGCGCTCGCTGATCTCGGCACTCGAGCAGTGTACGACCTCTCCGTCCACAGAGGCCACGCTCTGAAACTCGTCCTCGGTGAAGAGTCTCAGGTCTGCGTGCCACGACGCCGGCACCAGTGGATAGACCTTCTCCTGCATCTGCTCTTTCTCATAGCTCTTGATGAGCGTACTGATGCCTTTCACCGAGTGCTTCACGGGAGAGATGATATCCCTGGTCAGCGCCTCCGGCAGGTCGTGAAACAGGCCCGTGAAGTAGTTGTTGATGCATCTGCGTTGGCTTGCCCCTATCTCGAGGGAGTACAGGTAGGAGAGCATCGCCACAATAAGCATGTGGCCCAGGACCGATGTCTTCGGAACCCTGTGAACGTGGCTCCAGCGGACCTGGAAACGGAGCAGCCCGCAGAGGTCAACGAAGCTCCTCAGCTTGGGATACAACTCGAGTTCCCGGAGTCCGACGAGGTCGTAGTATTGCTCCTGCTGCGACTCAAGCCGTGCGCCGATTCGCTCCATTTCGTATCCATCAGGATTGGCACGCCGGATGATATCGAATTCCCACTTCGTTGCGAAGAAGTGCGACGCGTTGAGTACGCGCCTGTATGTGGGCTCGTCGGTCTCCGTGAAATACCGCCGGAAGCGATGGCAGAAGCCGTCCCCGAGTGGTGCGATGACGTCGGCAAGCTCGGAGAACACCCAGTCGTTCAGCTCCTGGTAGCGCGCGGGGTCCTCCTTGATCTTGTAGAAGACCTGTGGCTTGAGGTCCGTGAGCACCAGGCGCTGGAGGTACTCGAACAGGCCGCCCTCGACCACGTCTGTCCAATCGAAGTCAGTACTATGCTCCTCGTACTTCCCGAGCACATACGCCACCACCATCTTGTGCGCCTGCTTGTCGAGCTCCGTAAGCTCCACAGGACGAATCTGGTCGTTCCAGCGCTGCATGTACGCTGCGTCGAATAATCGGACTAGCAGGTCCCTCGTAACCATATGCACCCTGTTCGAGAAGAGGGGCGACTGCTCGCATTATACACCTGCCTACTCGGCCAACAGCCGCAGTCCTCGACTAGCGTTGGCACGCTTGCGCCCGACGGCGCCTGGGCCGCCGGGCGATGTCCGCGCGTACGCGTGGTACAATCAAGGGTTTTCGCGACAGGCAGAACAGGCAAAGGAGGCAGCACTGTGTGGCTCAAGGAGCCGGCCCGAATCAACGACACGATACGATTCCTCGGTACCTACGATCTGTGTTTCTATCTCGTGCAGGGAAAGGATGTGCTTATCGTAGGTGGTGGCATGAGCCACGCCACTCCGGCGCTTGAGACACAGTTGCGCAAGCTGGATATCGACCCGCTTCGAGTGAAGTACGTAGTTGTCACTCATTCGCACTTCGATCACTGCGGAGCGATTCCCTATCTGAGAAGGCGATTCCCCGACATTGAGGTGCTTGGAACGGCCGCTGCGCAGAATGCGCTCGCCAAACCGAAGGTGGCGGAGTACAACGCGAGGATGAACGATCTCGCCGCCGAACAGGCAGGAGTCCAGAAGGAGTGCATCCCACTCGAGGGACAATCCGATGCGTTGCACATCGATAGAGTGGTCTCGGAAGGGGATGTTATTGACCTGGGAGAGGGAGTCAGCGTGGAATTCCACGAAGTCCCCGGGCACAGCAAATGCTGCCTTGCGACCTATGTTCCCGAATGCAGGGCCCTGTTTCCGACGGACACCACTCCGCACCCGGTCGATGATTGGAGTGATCTTGCCTTCCCCTCCGCGCAATATGACTTCGCTGCCTATGTGGAGTCTCTGAGGCGGCTCGGCGAGTTCGACGTGGAGATACTCGGCCTGGACCATCACGGAGTGATACTGGGCGCCGAGGCGAAGGAGTTCTTGAGGCTTGGATTGCAGCGCACTCTAGATTTGCAGCAGAAGGTGCTGAGTCGCTACGCGGCCTCGAAGGACCTGGACGAGGTTGCCAGAGAGACTGCGCGTGAGGCACTGAGCAAAGTCAGGCTCCCGTTCATCACCGAGGACTTGATGTTCATCATCACGCGAGCGATGATAAGGAACATCGTCGCAAGCAACTGACCGCGCCGTGGTCGACACCAGGGTAGGCCTATAGGGTCCCGACGCCGGGGCCCTACGGGTATCTCAGGTGCCGCCAACTACGAGGGCGCTAGCTTTCTCGAAGTCGGCCGAAGCAGTCACTGCAGTAAACCGGACGACCGTCACGAGGTTCGAACGGGACTTCACAATCCTTCCCGCACTGAGCACACACTGCGCTGTACATCTGCCGGTCCTGGTAGCCGTCGCCACTACCGGCTCTCTGGGTCCTTCGGTTCCGACGGCATGTGAGACAGCGCTTGGGCTCGTTCGTGTAGCCTTTGGACGCGAAGAACTCCTGTTCCTCGGCCGTGAAGACGAAGTCCATGCCGCAGTCAGCACATTGAAGCGTCTTGTCTGCGAAACTCACTGGGTAACCTCCTGTCCTTTCCTTAGCATTTGGCTCTAGTTTCGGTCATCCAGTGCACAAGGAGTACTCACAGACATGCAGCAGACTCGACAACCTACACTTGCAACCAACGGGGGGAAGTATAGAGAAAGCCTTTCTCGTTTTCAACAACCACCATCAGACAGCGCACACCGGACTGTCGTGGGTCAACACCCACCTCTACGGCCATGCGCCTCATGGTTCTCAACAAGACCTCGCGGGAATGACCACCTATACGTGGAACTCCACGACATCGCCCTCCAGCAACACGTGGTTCTTGCTCACGGTCTGTGCCTGGTACTTTCCCGACCCCCAGACTACGGCATACTTCAGGCCACGCCGGATGTCCTTGTGAATGGCGGTCGCGGCCTCGCCTACATTGCTGTCCTTCTTGAGGATGACGGGTTCCGTCATATCCGCCCTCTGGCCGGGGGCCTTCGTGTAAACGCGGATGATATGGAGCGCGTCGTAGACCCTGGCAGGAAGCACCTCCATCCCTTCGCCCTCGGTAGCGGACACGGCCACGACGGGACATACGGAGCGACACCTGTTCTGGAGGGCCTGCAGATGCCCGACCGCGCCGGGGTGGTCGCTCTTGTTGGCTATGACCATCATCTTCTTGACATACACAGTGGTTTCGGCCGCATCCTCCAATTGCGCGCCAGGGAGCGTGACTCGACACTCCTCCAGCTGAGCCAGCGTCCAGTCGAATTGAGACACTGGCTCGATGCCAAGGTCCACGACGATGGCGATGAGATCGGCGGCGTGAAGAACCGGCGAAAGCAGCACCCTGACACTGCGATGGCCGACAGGTGGTGTGTCCACCAGCTGTATCTGGATGTCTTCGTGCTTCATCATGCCGGGAAGGAGCGTCTGGGTGGTGTAGGGGTACATTGCCACTTCCGGCACCGCGCTTGTAAGAGCCGCAAGCAACTGCGATTTCCCGGTATTGGCGGGCCCAACCAGCACAACCTGTCCGGCTCCCTCCCGCCGTATGTAGAAGCCGGCTCGCCGCGCAGTTGCCAGCTTGCGCTCCGACTCCTGTCCTAGCTTGGCTATCTTCGCCCGCAGGCCTGCGTACAGGTGGTCCGTGCCCTTGTGACGGGGCATGACAGCCATCATTTCCTGCAACGCGGCGATCTTTTCGTCGGCCTCTTTGGCCGCCCGGTATCGCTTCTCTGCAGCGTGGTACTGGGGCGTCAGATTTGCCGGCACGGTTTACTTGACCTTGATGCGGATGAGGATGTCTCCCTGGCAACCATCGGTTACAGTGCAGGCGTTGCGCAGCCGCACGGTGCTGCCAGTCTTCACGCCGGGAGGGACCTTCACCTCAAGCCTTCGGCCGTTCCTCGTAAGGCCCTTGAGCGTGCCCTTCTCCGCCTCCTCTGGAGTAACACTCAATTCGTATGTGACGGTCTTCGGTAGCTGTGCCCCGCTGAACAGGTCCTCAAGCTTGATCCCTCGTCTGCCTCCCCGCCGGCCGCCCCCACCGCCGGTCTGTCCGAGGTTTCCAAATGAGACCCTGTATCCCTTACCCCGAAGAGCCTCACCAAAGATGTTGTCCAGGAAATCGAACCCCAGGCCGAGACCGCCGAAGTCGCGGACAACACCTTCGAAGGTGGCTCGTGTGTTGTTGCTGCCGAAGATGTCCCCCACGTTCCCGATGGTTCCGAACTGGTCGAACTGCTGGCGTTTCTCCGCGTCGCCGAGAACGCCATATGCTTCGTTAATCTCCTTGAATTTCTCGGTCGCCTCTTTCTCTTTGCCTGGATTTCGGTCGGGGTGGTATTTCATCGCGAGCCGCCGATAGGCCTTCTTGATTTCGGCATCAGTCGCGGAGCGCTTGACTCCCAGCACTTCGTAGTAGTCCCTCGCCATGCCCGCTATTGTAGCATCGTGCACGAGACTGTCAGAAGGAGCACTTGTTGTGATTCGGGGAGACACCTGGCCTGCCGTTGCGCGACAGAAACTCATCTCTAACGCGGCAGAGAAGCTATTGGAGAGACGCGGGCGGTCAGTATATCATCACATTGATCGGTTTCGACGCCCCGGGGATGCGTCGTTGCGACACGCGAATGAGGAGGCGCCAATATGGGCTTCACAGTCACAGTTATCTACGACAACGAGACCCTCGACAAGTCACTGGCAACGGACTGGGGCTTTGCCGCTGTGGTGAAGGACTCTCGCGGCACGATGCTCTTGTTTGACACAGGGGCTGACGGTGGCATCCTCGAGCGGAACATGCGCCTGTTGAAGATAGACCCGCAGGATATCGGGACCGTTGTGCTATCGCACTGGCACTGGGACCATTCCGGCGGACTCTCGACGATTGTCGAGAAGGCCTCGCAGGCAACGTTCTTCGTCCCCACCGGGCAGCAGCACGGCTTACCCCCTCAGCGCACAACAGTCGTGAGCCAGGCGCCAGTACAGATTGCCCCCGGGGTGCACTCCACGGGTACGCTGAGCGGCATCGAGCAGGCGCTGGTGCTCACAGACGAGAAGGGGGCGTTCACCATCACGGGTTGCGCCCATCCCGGCGTCCCGGCAATCTTGTCCGCCGCGTCGACGTTCGGGCGCCCGTACGGGCTGCTCGGTGGACTGCACGGATTCTCAGATCTGGACATGCTGGACAGCCTCGACTTCGTGTACCCCTGTCACTGTACCCAGAAGAGACTGGAGATACTGCGCAGATTCCCGGGCAAGGCGAAGCCGTGTGGGGCGGGTCTCACGATTCAGCTCTGAGGGGCCGCACTTTCCGGAAGAACACGCGATTCCGCGTCAGGCGACCCTCATCATGTATCTACAGCTACGTGACGCGGTGTGTCCCATGAGAGCAGAGTGAAAGGACACACCTTGTTCTAGCGCGGGCCGAACAGGCCTGTGCCAATTCGCACCATGTTGGCGCCTTCCTCGATGGCCA
>CAZQML010000088.1:0-16607 GCA_964594245.1 uncultured Dehalococcoidales bacterium
TATGCGGTCGCAGAGCTCCTCCACCTGATTCATCTGATGTGTGCTCAGGACAACCACTTTGCCCTGATTCCTCAGCTCAAGCACCAGCCCTTTGAGCAGTTCGGTGTTGACCGGGTCCAGGCCTGAGAACGCTTCGTCCAGGATAACCAGCTCCGGGTCATGAACGATCGTGACGATGAACTGGATAATCTGCGCCATGCCCTTGCTCAGCTCATCTATCTTCTTCCTGCTGTGGGCCATCATGCCGGTCTGCTCGAGAAGCCTGTTGGCCCTTTGCTCCGCGGAGCGTCTGTCCATGCCCTTGAGCGAGGAGAGGTAGACGATGGAGTCCATGACGCTGAGCTTCTTGTACAGGCCCCGTTCCTCCGGCAGGTAGCCGAGCCTTCTCTTGCTGTCTTCGCTGATCCTCTTGCCCAGGATGGCAATCTCACCGGAATCGGGCTTGATTATGTCCATCATCATCCTGATGGTGGTGGTCTTGCCCGCGCCGTTGGGCCCGATAAGCCCGAATATCTCGCCCCGGTCGACCGTAAACGAGAGAGAGTCAACCACGACCCTATCCGCATAAGACTTGACTACGTTGCTGACTTCAACTGCAGGCATGAGGATTCCCCAGTCTCTTCTTCTCAGGCGGACTTGCGGAACCTGTCCATGAAGTCGACTGTCTTCTGTATGTCCTCAAGAGATACCGCGTTGTAGATGGAGAAGCGGATGCCACCGACTGAGCGGTGGCCCTTGATGCCCAGCAGCCCTTCGTTCTTCGCATCGGCGATGAACTTCTGCTCCAACTCTTCACCGGGCAGCCGCATCGTGACGTTCATCCAGCTCCTGCTGGCCTTCTCGGCGGCGCCTTTGTAGAAGTCCGGCGCAGCGTCGATTGCGCCGTAGAGCAGGTCCTTCTTGGCCTCATTAAGCTTCTCAACTCCTGCGAGACCGCCCTTGCTCTTAATCCACCCCAGTACCAGCTTCATCATGTAGACGGCGAATACCGGAGGCGTGTTGTAGAGCGATTTGCTGTCCGCGTGGGTCTTGTAGCTGAGCATGGAGGGGCGGTCCTTCCGGGCCGTCGCCATGAAGTCATCGCGAATAACCACGAGCGTCACCCCGGCAGGGCCAAGGTTCTTCTGCGCCCCGGCGTAGAAGAGGGAGAACTGCTTGTAGTCCAGCCTCCGCGAGGCGATATCCGACGACATGTCAGCAACCAGCGGCACACTACCGGTATTCGGAAACTCCCGGAACTGGGTCCCTTCGATAGTGTTGTTCGAGCAGAGATGCAGGTAGGCCGCATCTTCCGGATAGGTAATCTCGCTCATGGCAGGCATACGACGGTATTTCTCGTCTTTGGAAGAGAACGCCACGTGGACCCTGGACACCTGCTGGCATTCCTGGATCGCCTTGGCAGCGAACGAGCCGGTGTCCACGTATGCGGCTGTCTGGCCATCGCCGACGAAGTTCATTGGAATGAGAGCGAATTGCGTGGACGCACCACCACCAACGAACAGCACGTGATAGTCTTCGCCAAGTCCAAGGACCTCACGTACCAGCGCGATTGTCTGGTCATTGATCGCTTCGAATTCTTTGGAGCGGTGGGAACTCTCAAGGACGGACAATCCACTGCCCTGGTAGTCCAGGAGTTCTGCCTGAACGGTCTTCAGAACCTCCAAAGGCAGAGCCGCCGGTCCCGGATTGAAATTGACGATTCTTCCTGACATCTGTCTCCTCATACATATGTGATTTGGCCACCAATGCGCTGCAATCCCGTTGCAGCCACAAGGTTGTAGTCGAGAACATCTCCGGGTTCTGCTTCCTGGGAAGTGTGATGACGCAGTGCCCGGAAACGCTATTATACTCTTCGCCTGGTGACCGGAGGCGCTTCGCCTTTCCACTACTGAGGTGTGCGCCTCAAATCGCCGAAGCGTTCCAGCACGGCAAACACGAAGGGCTGTAGCCCGAATGCCGACCGGGCATGGCGGCGCTGGCAAACGGCCGTGACCAGGTTCGTTTGGTGTCCCGGTGGTGTCGCGGCATCACCACATCCCACTGTGACGAAGTGCGCGACGCTGCGTATCATTGCGCAGGAGACTCTCGCTCATTGAAGGGACACGCGATGAGACAATCTGGCCGTTCCGTCGCACTGCTTGCGCTCTTTGCCGCCTGCATTCCGTTTGTGTCGGCCACCTGCTCCACCCCATCCACCGGTGGGGAGTTCGCCATCTACCTGACCAGGGACGACATCCCACCTGCGCACATGGGGGCGCTGAGCCACATCGAAATCGCGGACGAGCCCCTCATCTCGATGGACGATGTGGTTGCCTACCATGTCGCGACGCACGAGATAATCCTGACGTCGAAGGCCTTCAACCGCGTCGCGAGCCTGGAAGTCCCGGTTTCGGGCACGTCGTTCGTCGTCTGCGTCGACAAGAGTCCGCTCTACTGGGGCGCGTTCTGGACTCCGCTGTCATCGCTGTCGTTCGACGGCGTCACCATCTGGCAGCCGCTAGGGACATCGGGTTCAGCAAGCGTCCAGATACGACTGGGCTACCCATGGACGACCTCCGATGTGGCAGATGATCCGAGGAATCACCCGGAGGTGCTTGCGGCGCTGTACGAGGCCGGCAAGCTGACCGGCACGCCATTGACAACGGACGCACTACCGGACGCTCTGAAGGGATACGAGCTGTATTCCTGGCAGGAAGGCGACCGATGGCATTTCACGCTCATTACCGGCACCAACCGCAACAAGACGCCGGAAGAAGTCCTCGCCGATGCCCCTCTTGTCCTTGAGGACGGATGGGTGCACATCCACGCAGTCGGCGTCGACGAGGTCGAGGCCGCTCTCAGCAGGCTGCCCAGGGGCGAGGACGTCTTCTGGCTGCGGGAGCTACGCGAAGAAGGCGGCGCCGACATCATGCTCCCGCCGCAGACCATCGTGGACGCTATCACGGAGCATGCTGTCCGGTGTGGTGTAGGTCTCCACGTAGAGCCGCGCTAGCCCCTGGCCTCCCAGCTGGGTTCGTGTTCCGGCGATACCATGCCTGATTCGTCAGCGCGTTTGGTGCTCATCGGTGTCAGGATGCCTAACCCGCGAACCGACAACTTCGTGACGACAGAGGCACATGGGATGTCCCCGCAATCCCGACCGAGGATTGTGCCTGCTACTCCACCACCGCCATGACTTCAACCTCCAGCATCCATTCTTCCCGGGCCAAATCCTTCACCACCAGAAGGGTGGTGGGCGGGAATGGAGGGGTGAGGTACTCGGCCCGGATGCCCTTGAAGACGGCAAAGTCCTCCCGGTTCCTCAAGAAGATCGTCAGCTTGATTGCGTCTTTGAACGTCGCCCCGGCAGAGGCCAGCATGTTCTTCAGGTTCTCGAACACTTGCCGCGTCTGTGCCTGGAGGTCGCCTTTCCCCACGAGGTTCCCCTGGGCATCCCAGGGCACCTGTCCGGAGATTACGACCAGAGTACCGCCTTTGACCTTGAGCCCCTGGGAATAGTCCCCCGCTGGCTTGGGAACATTGGCCGGCTGCAGATAGGTTATTTCCATTCTACCGTCCCCCTTTGATTTGAGATCAGCCTGAACGCGATGTGCATCTTACCTGATAGTACAGGGATTGACTCGTGAAGACGATTGAACTGGGTTCCGGCAACACGATACTTATCTCTGGGCTGCTCGTGCAGGGCAGGGCTTGCCGCGCCTCAGACGCTGGCCGAGCAGGCCTTCCGCTCTGTCGGGGAAGTCAGGGTCGCCCAGCGGACAACAGGAGGCCTTTGCGTGGCCCGCACAATGTCAGTCCTTGAAGGCGCAGACCTCATCTGCAGCCCAAAATCACCGAGGCGCCGCAGTGCCGGAAGGAGAAGGGGGACTGAGGCAAGGGATACCTGCTGCACGCAGGCTCACTCCGTGCGCAGATATACGTATGCTGTCCCCGGGAAAAGCGGGTAAGATGTAGTGTGAGGTCATTGCAGGAGCATTTCGGGCCAATAACGCGGGAATCGGGCAGGGAGTGCCATGACATGAGGAAGCGAAAGATGGCGGCTACGCCCCTAGACACGTCAATCGCGGAGCTCGCGAGCACAGCCAACCACAGAACATTGGGGGTCTGGGCGGCCGACTGCGCCGAGCGTGCACTTCCATACTTCGAAGAGGGGTATCCGGAAGACAGTCGCCCCAGGCAGGCTATCAAAGCGTTGCGCGCGTGGGTACGAACGGGTGTGTTCAGGATGGCCGATGTACGCAGGACCTCGCTTGCGGCTCATGCGGCTGCGCGCGAAGTCGAAGAGGATAATGCGGCTCGTTCCGCCGCCCGTGCTGCAGGTCAAGCGTTGGCGACCGCTCATGTTCCCAGGCATGCTGTTGCTGCGGCCATCTACGCCGCCACCGCTGTTCGTGACGCCTCCGATTCCCATGATGCTGATGCTGCCACAGTCAAGGAACGCAATTGGCAACGCCAACATCTGCTTGACCTGGTAGAAGACTCGAACCCCACGTAGTAGCACGGAAGGGCCCTATCCAGTATTCCAGAGACACCTTGCCTGTTCCCGCTGCTCTGGGAGGAACCAGACATTTGGACAGCCTACCGCCGTGTCCTCCGTGCAAGCCACACCCCCGCAGACCTGGAAGACGCTGACCTCATCGACACCCCCCACATCGCCGACGCCCTGCAGTATCGGAAGCGCGAAGTAGATTGGAGACGCCTCATAAGGACCTTGCAGAGGCTCGTGCCTGCGAAGAGAAAATCATGGTGTCACCAGAATGACTCAGCCTCGCCGCCAACCACAAGTTGCGCGGGTATTGACTTCCGGTGGTCATCAGGGCGATTATGACAACGGTGGAGGCACCCGCTACCCGGCATGGCGTCTGTCACATGAAGTCGCCAGTGCCAAGCGACAGTGTCCGAAAGACACGGGAGGTGAGTGAACATGCCATACAGATGGGAAGACAGACACGGGGCAAAGGAAGGAGTAAGACAACTCGGCCTGATGGGTCACGCGGTTCTCTTACTCGGGGTTGTGTTCGCAGTTCTGGGGATTATCGCTGATGCCGCAGGGATGAGGATAGGTCTATCGGCAACATCCTGGTTGCTGCTCTCAATCGCCGCTTTCGCCTGCGCCATTACCTTCTTCGTCTCCTGGGGCGTCTGCTGGTACCTCAGCCTACAAGAACCGCAGAAGTAGCACGGCACAGGACAGTCGCGTCCTCACGGCTCGTCGCACTCTCCGGCCAATACCGGGGGCAGGTGCAGCGCACCAGGCCGCGCGCTTTCGCGCCATGCACCCGGATGAGTCTCTGGGGACACAATACCTGTCCCAGTACCAGGCGCTTCAACCTCAACGGCCGCCCTCCTTTCCACCCGCCGGGTTCGTCAACCAGTATCTCCACAAATCCAGCGGCGCCAGTCGGACGGCCTATGGGGTCGTTCGTGTCCCGCACCATCGCCGACCTTGAAGGCGCTGACCTCATCGACACTCCCCACATTGCCGAGGCCCTGCAGTACCGCAAGCGCGAAATAGATTGTAGACGCCTCGCAAGGACGTCGCGAGGCTCGTGTCTGCGAAGAGACAGGGATGCTGTCCCCGGAATTCGACGAAGACATGGGCCGCGTGAAGGTGGTATAACTACCGGCGGCAGGTCAGTCGAAGTTGTGAGACATGCTCTGCTTGAAGAGATAGCCAGGGCCAACATGAGGTTGGTCGACGGCTGCTTCAAGAATCCCCGGGATGAGATACCATATTCGCGACCGGGTGCCCGACCGGACTGCCGGCTCCAGTATCGGCGACTGCAGAGCGCAGAAGCCGGATGCATCCAAGCAAGGAGGCGCTTCGATTGGCAACACAGGGTGATAACAGCGACAACAAGAACGTCGTCTATGACCGCTCTCTGGGAGAGATGGTTAGAGACGCCACCCAGGCGTTCATTCCGCTCGAGGTCTTCTACACTCCTGAAGACATCCAGGGCGTGGACTACGAGCGTGATGTGGCCGACCCAGGGTGCTATCCATTCACCAGGGGCATCTACCCGCGGATGTATCGAGACAGGCTGTGGATAAAGTCATTCATTGTCAGCTACAGCACGCCCGAGGAAACGAACGAGGCGTTCAGGGACTACCTGGCCAACGGCCAGACAGGGCTGCGACTGCTTTGTGACTTGCCGATTCAAACAGGCATCGATCCCGACCATCCTTCCTCATGGAACAGCATGCTCTGCGGCGGCATCTCGTCGTATGCGCTGGAGACCTATGAACGGATGCTCGATGGATTGCCCCTTGAGAACGTCGACTACGAGCTGGCGCATATGGGGATGTCCAGCTTCCTGTGCTTCTACTCATACCTCGTGGCGATAATGGAGAAGAGAGGCCTGGACATATCCGCGCTGCGGGGGGCCGCCATCAACGACCCGTTCAGGTCCAAGATAGTCTATGGATGTCCGGACTTCCCCACCGAGATAGACCGCCGCATCTGCCTCGACCTGATCGAGTTCAGCGTCAGGAATACGCCCAAGTGGAAAGCGTACGCACCCAATGGAGTCGATCCTCAACAGTCCGGAATGACGGCCATACAGGAGACCGCCCATGTCCTGGGCGTTGCCACTGCCGTCTACACCGACATGATAAACGAGCGCAAGATCAGCCTCGATGAGATAGGGCCGACGGTGTTCTCAATGGATGCTGAGTCCGACTTCTTCGAAACACTCTGCATGTTCAGAGCAACAAGGCGGATGTGGGCCAGGATAGCAAAGGAGAAGCTCGGAGCTACCACGGCGCGCGCCCAGAGCCTGCGAATCGGCATCAGGACCTCGGGACTCTCGCTGCAGACTCAGAAGCCGCTGAACAACGCAGCCCGGGTCACTCTGCAGATACTGAGTTGCGTGTTGGGCGGGGTCAACTCGCTGGATGCGTCCAGTATCGACGAGGCCATCGGCCTGCCATCCAAGGAAGCGCGACTCTTCAACCTTGATGCGCAGCACATCATCACCCATGAGGCAAACGTGCCGTTGGTGGCCGACCCGCTCGGAGGCTCCTACTATGTGGAGTGGCTGACCAACAAGATAGAAGAAGGGGCAAACGAAGTACTTCAGACGATTGAAGACAACGGCGGCATGTGGGCATGCCTGGAATCGGGCTGGTTGCGACAGCAGATTGACTCGAGTCGGATGAGGGTGCAGGCAGAGATCAACGAGGGCAAGCGACTGATTGTGGGTGTGAACGCTTTCCAGGGAGAAGAGGGGCCGATAAACAAGGAGATCGAGAACTGCGCATACAGGGTGCCCTCAAAGAAGCTGAGACTTCGCACCATAGCTGACGTCAAGAAGCTGAGGGCAACCCGCGACCCGGAGAAGGTGAACGTGACTATCAAGGAACTGTACAACGCAACGAAAGAAGGCAGAAACGTTGTGCGTGCTTCTATCGAGGCCTCAAAGGCAGGTGTCACTGTGGGAGAGACGGTGGGAGTGATCCGCATGGCCTACGGATATGGCTATGACCCGTTGAAGCAGATAGAGGCGCCCGCTTTCATCACCAATCTACTGGGAGGTAACTGATGGCAGTCCAATCGAAGACAATCCGGGTGGTCATCGGGAAAGTGGGGTGTGACATTCATGAGAGGGGCGCTCTTGTGCTCGCCCGCGCCTTCAGAGATGCCGGAATGGAGGTCATTTACCTGGGCAGATATCAGACTGCCGATTCGGTCGCCAAGACAGCAGTGGACGAAGACGCAAGCGTCATTGCCCTGAGCGACCATACGGGAAGCATGCGCTACATAGCTACCCAGATTGTAGAAGCCCTCAAGGAATATGAGGGTACTGACATCCCAGTAGTTGCCGGGGGCTTGATTCCCAGGAGGGACCTGGCTTACCTTGAGAAGCTGGGGGTGACCGGCAATTACGGCCCCGGCACACCGCTGCCGGTGGTAATCGACCACATCAGGAAGACGGTGGAGAACAGTGGTAGCAGCCCACGGGCATAGTAGATATGGCAAGTGACAAGTCGGCACATCTTGCGAAGGGCTACGCGCAGGTCTACACGGGAGACTGCAAGGGCAAGACGACTGCTGCGCTGGGATTGGCTTTTCGAGCCATGGGTAGCGGTCTGAAGACGTACATAGGGCAGTTCATGAAAGGACAGCGCTATGGCGAGCTTGAAGCAGCCGAATTGGTCAAGCCCTACATCACCATCGAGCAGTATGGCCGGAAGGACCTGGTGCATGTCAAGCACCCACCATTGCAGAAGGATGTCGAGATGGCGGCGGCCGGCCTGTCAAGAGCGCGAAACGCCATGCTGTCAGGTGACTACGACATCATCGTCTTCGACGAAATCCTCACAGCGCACGACTTCAACCTCATTTCCCTGGACACCATTCTGGAGCTGGTGAGGACCAGGCCTGACAAGGTAGAGATAGTGCTCACGGGACGAAATGCACCCCAGGAAGTCATCGATGCCGTTGACCTGGTGACGGAGATGGTGGAAGTGAAGCACTACTTCACGAAGGGCGTCACCGCCCGCAGAGGAATCGAGCGCTGATACAGATATGGAGCGTTCCTGGCCCATGTATCGAACCAGGATGCCGTTGCAGTAGCTGAAGTCGGAGCATGCAGCGAGGGGACGTAGCTGCCGTGCGGCCCTGGCAAACTCAACCGCGGGAAGAGAGAGCTCACATTGGCGAGAAGAAAAGAACTCAGCAGAGAAACAGCAAAGCTGATAGAGGATATGCTGCAGGGGAACGCACGAGCCCTGGCAAGACTGATCACTATCGTTGAGGAAGATGATGAAGAGAGCTATCAGGTCCTGCGGCACATCAACCCGTCGGGCAAAGCTCATCGTGTAGGTGTTACCGGGCCTCCAGGAGCGGGAAAGAGCACATTAGTCAATAGATTGACTTCATTTGCCAGACAGAGCGGACTGCGCGTTGGCATCATCTGTGCCGATCCGAGCAGCCCGTTCAGCGGTGGAGCAGTGCTGGGCGACCGGGTAAGGATGCAGCAGCACTATATGGACGAGGGTGTCCATATCAGAAGCATGTCCACCCGCGGAAGCCTCGGCGGTCTTCCATCTACGGTCCATGGTGTCATCAAGCTGATGGACGCTTCCGGAAAGGACCTCATTCTGGTGGAAACCGTGGGTGTCGGGCAGATGGAGCTCGATGTTATGGAGAATGTCGATACGGTGGTAGTGGCCCTTGTTCCGGGGGCGGGAGATGACATACAGGCAATGAAAGCCGGCCTCATGGAGATTGCAGACATCTTTGCAGTCAACAAGGCCGACCGGCCGGGGGCTGACAGCCTTGTGGTTGAGATACGAAATATGCTCGACCTCGTTGGCCAAGACAGTGGCTGGAGGATACCTGTGCTGGCCACCCAGGCAGAAAACAACGTCGGAGTTGGCGAGCTGTATGAACGAATCTGGCATCACCGGAAGACATGCATCGACACCGGCGTCTTTGCTGAAAGAAGGGCAGAACAAAGGCGCAACGAGTTCACAGCAGTACTGCAGAAGATGGTCGTTCAGGAATTCATGAACGCAATCTCGTCGGACCGTCGTCTTTCACGATACGTTTCCCGGATGAACGAGGGAAAGATGAGCCCGTACGAGGCAGCGGAGAAGATATACAGCGCCATTTCGGAGACAGAGAGCCGAAATCAAGAATCGACTCAGCCTTGATTCAGTCAGATAAGGCCTTTCTTTCTCAATAGCCAGAGTATGCCGGGAACCCTCAAGTCAAGTTCTACACCTTCCGGAAGACTCAGCATGAACTCATCAGCCTCATCCACGGGCACTTTCAGCACCTCTATCTCTTCAATATCATCCTTGCCGGCAGGTTTGCCCACGAATTCCACGTCAGGGGCAAAGAAGTGCATGGCCCTTGTGCCGGTCAAGGCCGCAGACAGGGGTGACAGGAACACGGGTATCAGTTCTGTCGCCGCATAGCCGGTCTCTTCAAGAAGCTCTCTTCTTGCCGCTTCCTCTTCGGTCTCACCTTCGAGATCTGTGAGGCCTGCCGGAAACTGGATAACGCATGATTCAATTGGAGCGCGCCAGTTCTTCTCAAACAGCAAGTCACCGTCTTTCGTCAGGGCAATGATGACCACCGCCCCACTTCCGTGAACGTTTGTCCTCTCGATGGTCTCCCAGGCTCCGTGCGTACCATCCTTGTTGCTGACAGCCTTCTCCACAACCCTCAGGTACTGTCCTTCAAAGACGGTTCTCTTGCCAGTTACTCTCATCCCGGTGTCTCCATACTGTTGCCTATGCTGTCTACGGGCATCCGTGGCGAGTTCTCTCTCTTCGTCAGTCTATCAGAACACTCCCGCTCATACGGTCACTGATTTCCGGGGAGACGATACTCATCTTCGGAGCCCCGAGCCTGCCGTGTCGTGCTTTGAGCAAGTGTCAGTCACCACTTTCCAACGCCGAACGCAAACGGAAATAGGGGACGTCTCCCCGGAATTCTCTCAACTCGCTAGTTGTACCTTCAGGTGAGTTTCATCACAAGTCGTGAAGACGATACATTCTGCGTGTTTGTCATGACACTTCGGCAGGTGGTAGCATCGGCCCAAGAGAAGATGAAAGGACATAGAGACATGAGAAAGCTGGCTCATCTGACGGCATTCCTGGTTGTTCTGCTTGCGGTCGGCGGTGCTGCAATCGCCTGTGAATCCAACCCTGCGTCATCTCCGGATGAGAGCATGGTACGGGATTATGCTGACACCGCAACCGAGACTTGTTTGCAGGGTCTGAGCGACCATGACCTGGTGAAGTACACCGAGCATGCCAACGCCGAATTCAAGGCCGCGGTGACTCAGGAAGTACTTGATACGACGGCAACTCAGCTCGACAATCAGCTAGGCGCCTACCAGAGCATCGAGTTCTTGAGAATCGAGGAGCAGGAAGGCTACGTCATCGTTCACTACAGGGCGAGTTATGCCAAAGGAGAAGTGGGCGTGCGGATGGTGTTCGATGAGGACCACCTCATCGCTGGTCAGTGGTTTGAGTAACTGCCAGGGGGCGGTCACGGAGTTCGGGGGGACACCATACTCATCTCACCTCTTTGTCCTTGGACCCCGGCCATATTCGCCGCAACCCCTGTCGAGCCTGTCCTTCAGCATCTCCACGGAGGCAACGTCACCAAGCGGACAGCCCGCAGACTCGTGTGTGGGCCACACCGTCGCCGGCATGTAAGGCAGCTACCACAGGGGTGTGGTATTCGTGACGGGAAGGTCATCGGCAATATCGTTCTGCCGGCATCCGAATTGTCGTAGCTTCTCTGGTTGTCAGTAGCCTCCACATCTGTGTGCTCATACTGTGGCCGCAGGATTCAAGGGACCACAACGAGCCGCCGCGGCAGCCGCTCCAGAAGAGCGTTGCCGTCTCATTGACTCTATTTGGGACTTTGTCCGCCTCCGGACGGAGGGCTGGTTGGAGAACGAGGCATGGCAAGGACGACCGGAATTGTGGCAACCAGGGCTATCGCCAGTGCGATGAAGACAACACGAAAACCAGCGGCAAGGGTACTGGACTGGTGCAGAATCGTTGTGGCAATTGTGATACTCACTGCTGCGCCGGCTTGGCGGAACATCCCCCTTATGCCGGTGATAGTAGCCACCCGATGAGGCATCAGCTCGATACACGCATTGTTCGAGGCCGGTGCAGCAAGACCAACGCCTATACCCATCAGCAACATGATTAGTGACAGCGATGTGATGCTGTCGAGTCCTCTGCTGAGCACCGCCAGGTGCTCAGGGTCCAGGCTGAGCAAGGCAAGGCTGATGGCAGCGAGCGACGTGCCGATGATTATCGGCCAGCGGTAGCCCAGGCGCATCAGAAGCATGCTAACTATGAGTGAACTTGCCATCATTGCCACGGCTCTTGGCACCAGGATGATCCCGCTTTCCAGATAGGACAGTCCGTAGACGTTGATGGCGAACATGGGAATCAGCGACATGATGCCGATGACTCCGGCGCCATAGATAAGGTTGTAGATATTGGCTGCGAGGAATGGCCTTCTCTTGAGAATCTCCACTTCAACTATCGGGTCCTTCGCCCTGCCTTCATGGCGGAGGAACAGTAATATCAACACAACCGCTGCCGAGAGAAGTACCCCTATCACTGTCCACATCTGCGCCGTTTCGGCGTAGCCGATGAGGCTGATTGCGCCCATCAGGGCAGAGAGACAGCCACCGATAAGTCCCGCACCGATCAGGTCAATCTCTCCATCCCTCCTGCCGCCGGAAGGGAGCACAGCCCAGGCCAGGATAAGGATAAACAGACCTGTGGGAACATTCACCCAGAAGATAGCTCTCCAGCCGAAGGAATTTATCAGCCAGGCGCCGATGATAGGGCCGGCTATCTGTCCAACGGGGAAGATGCTACTGAAGAGGCCAATGGCGCGCTGCCGTGACTGCGGAAACTCATCGGCGACGATTCCCGCGGCCGAAGGCATGAAGCCACCACCTCCTAGCGCCTGGATCAATCGGGAGATGATGAGCAGCCCAACGTTGGGAGAGAGAGCGGCCATCACCGACCCGATTATGTAGAGGCCCAGGCACGCCACAAACGTGCGCTTGCGGCCCAGTATGTCGCTCACCTTCCCGACTATCGGCATGCTCGCCGTGAGCGAGAGCTGAAAGATGGCAATCACCCAGCCGGCCAGAACCACGGACACCCCGAACGATGAGCGGATTGCATCCAGAGCTATGGCGATGGACGTGCCTGCAATACCGGTCATCAACAGCGCCATACTTACAATGGCAAAGACGAGATACCGGGATATCCCTCGAGTTCCGTGTCTTATTTCAGCCATGGCATATCCCCACCGTGGTTCATAGCGCCCTGAAGGTCGACGATCACGACGAACATTCTAGTGAACGCGAATTCGAATGTCGCCACAACCCCTTCCGAGTTGGTCCTCCGGCATCTCCACGAATACGGCTTCACCAAGCGAACGGCCTGTGCGCTCGTGCGTCGACCGCACCATTACCGAAGCCCTGCACTTCCTCAGGCGCGAAGGGGACCTGGCGGACGGGTGGAGCACTGCACGGCTCGGCCCCTGCGAAGAGACAAGCATGGTGTCCCTGGGATTCCCGTGGCGCATCCAGGTCAATAGCGGTGTGACCTCCTGAGGCTGGTGGTAGTGGGCATAATCGCGAACGTCACAGGAGCGCCACAGGATGCAACTGTGAGACGAGCAGCGCTCCGGGAGACCGGTTCGTGCCTCAATCCCATCGGCGAACCACGAGCGGCGCATGCGGTGGCCGGCGAGCTAGCGCTGCTCAGACTCTCATGCGCAAGACAGCAGGCCGTCCCCTGAGCCCTCCCATCATTCCCCCATGAGTTGCCTGGTCTTCTCCAGCGTGGAACGCACCGAATCAAGCTGGCCGTCCGTTGCGGTGCCAAAGATGAAGAGTCGGTACCCGTGCGTGGCCCACCTGGCCATGTCTTCCGGAGGCACGCCGCCTATCCCGGCAGTCTTTCCCTGTTCCTGACAGACTCGTGCTACCTCCGCGAGGCGCTCCTCCACTGCCGCCGACCTGGTCATGTCCAGCCTCGAAGCTCCCTGTGGAATGCCTCCGATGTCGAGTGCGAGGTCGTAGGTTCCAACGACCGTGCCTGTGACGCCGTCGAGCGCCAGAATCCTCCGCAAGTTGCTGATTGCCTTCAGGCTCTCCGTCTGGGGCAACAGCATGGTGTTGTTGTTAATGTATTCGGTCATCTCCAGGTGCGGGACGCGCGCAGGATCCATGCCATCAAGTGGGAAAGGGCACATCCCGAGGCCATATCCCCGGTGCCCGAGAGGTGGGAAGTACGCCCTGTCTACCGCCCGGGCTGCTTCCTCCACCGTATCCACCATAGGAAGCATAAGCCCACTCACACCACTGTCGAGAAGACAGCGCCAGTCTGCGCAGTTCTCTTCAGGTCTCACCAGGATGGGCATCTGCAGTTCCTTGCCTGCCCGAACATAGGCGTATATGGTCTCGGGATTGACCATGCTGTGCTCCCTATCGATCATCAGGCAGTCATAGCCCATCTTCTTCAGTGCTTCCACTGTAGGAGAAGGATCGTTCCCCGGACCTACCAGCACGGCGTACACCCTGTTTCCGGATGCCATCTTCAACTTCAGGTTATGAGTCAGATTCATGACAGTACTCACCTCTTCTTGCCGTATCGTGGCGCCCTGGACTTCCTCCTCATTAGTAGGCTCGCGGGACCGGTGTCCCCGACGTCGTACGAGTAGTCTGGCATCATATCGTCGCTACGTGGCCGACTCCAGAAACCGTCTCAGTTTCCGCTGAAACAGCGGGCTATCCCATACCTCCGTGTTCAACAGGCCGGAAGGAACCGCGCCGCGTCGGATGTCGTTCATCTGTCCCAGAATGCTGTCCCACATACCCATGAAGGTCTGGTCCAGCCATGCCAGCGAGTGAGGGGCCAGTATCACGTTGTCCATCTTGAGCAGGGGATTGTCTGCAGGCGTCGGCTCCTGCTCAAACACATCCAACCCCGCTCCTTGTATCCATCCTTCAGTGAGGGCGCGGGTCAAGGCCTTCTCATCAACGGTCGGTCCCCTCGACGTATTGATTAGGAAACTGGACGGCTTCATCTTTCGTAGTTCATTCTCGCCGACAATATGGCGAGTCTCCTCATTGAGCGGGCAGCAGATGCTGATGAAGTCAGACTCTGTCACGACGGTGTCCATGTCCACGAGTTCGACATTCACGTCGGATACATCCTCCTGCCGGACATACGGGTCATACGCGATATGCCTCATCCCAAGTGGCATGGTCAGGTTGAATAGCTCGTGGCCGATGCTTCCCACACCGATTACTCCCAGCGTCTTGCCGACCAGCCCGATTCCGTGGTGCCTGGCCCGTTCCGTCCATCTGCCTTCTCTGATGAGCCTGTCCTTGACCATCAATCTGGTACTCAATGCAAGCATGAAGGTGAGGATAGCCGCCGCCACAGGGCGACGCACCGCGTCACGCGTTATGCACAAGGCGACGCCTGCCTCCGTGAGGGCAGGGACGTCAATCATGTCGTAGCCTACCCCGAAGCGATGTACCGATAGCAGCCGGTCATTGCCCTTCAGCGTACCGGCTGTCCATCTTGGTGTGAGGCTGAACACCATGTCATAGCCCTCAACCTGTTGCGGGGTGACTTCGCCCAGCAGGTCAGAAAAGACCTCATACTCGACATCAGGCGTATTGTCGAGAAGCCTGAGTCCCGGCCCGGGGGCAATGAAGTTGCCTTCAGCGTCAATGACGTCCTTTGTCACCCCGATTCTTGCTGTTCTGCTCATAACTGCCCTCCTGAGAAGCCCATCGAACTCCCGGCCTATTGCCCTCGTATCGTCTGCCCCGCTAGAGAGAGCACGAGTGTTGTCAATCAGCGAAATCGGACACTCACCTGGCCAGACACTCTGGCATAACCAGGTGGGGCTGACAAGCTGTCTGCGGTCTTGTGACCTTCACCCCGGAATTAGCACCGGTGTCAACCGGAGTCCTCTGACAGACTGACACAGCTAAGGTGACCGGCCCGGGAAGCTGGTCACTTCTCAGCGGAACTCCAGGGCTTGAGCTATCTGAGACTACTTACCTGATTAGCGATTCCAGCGGGGACAGGTCCTCATATAGCCTGTCGACCACGTCATTCGCCTCATCGAGATTTGACGCTATCCTGGGTATGGCGCCGTACACGATACTCTTCATCATAGCGACATCTTCCTGCTCAAGGAGAGGCATCTTCCAGTGCGCCAGGTACTCTTTGGTGACAAGTATCGATAGAACTGCCGAAGTCCCTGGTATCAGGCCGCACTGTCTCACAACGTCGTAGAGCTTGTCGGACATGAAGCTGACGCCGCCGACCTCCTGGCCGACCAGTCTTGCCAGCTCAGCAGCGACCAATACCTTCTCCGAACCCAGTTCCGCCGTCTTGAGGCGCTCCGCCGTCTCTATGATGCTCTCTGCAACTTCGACAGTCTTGCGTCTCAGGACTCCCTCATTCCGTGGGAACGCATCATCCAGGAAGATAACGGGATAGCCCAGTTCCTTCGCTGATTCGTGGAGTGCTTCGGCCACAACGATATTGTCGAGGTCTCTCTGGACTCGAACCAGGAAAGTGTTCCGTTGCAGGCCATCAGATAGAGCCGGGGAATACGCTTTGCCTTCGAGGACTATCGTCGGGCATCTCAACATCCCGAGCTTCCTCATAAGCTCCCTCTTGGAGCCCAGCGCCACATTACCTTCCAGGTCCTCATTCGGTCCGATTCCGGATGACGATTCGTTGACCGTTGCCATGACGGAGGTACTCACACGATCGATGTCCGCGGATATGCCGCCGATAAGGCCGCTGTTCGTTGGCTGGCTTTCCACGGTCATGTGAAATCTATCCGGAGCCTTCTTGTGGAAAGTATCGACAACAGAGTTTGCCAGCGCAGCTTCAAGGGCTGCTGAAGTCTCCAGCACTCCCTGACCGTACACCCTGCCCAGGGCCTCTATAGCCAGTGTCTGGCAGAATAGTGCGTCACGACCCTCGATACCACGCATCAACCTTACTTCACTGGGTGTCAGGCCACGTCTTGGCGACGATTGACCGATTCCCCCGTCCACAGTGCTGAC
>CAZQML010000089.1:0-2611 GCA_964594245.1 uncultured Dehalococcoidales bacterium
ATGAGGGGTGTTTTTATGGGCAGCAGAAGCCTCTTCTGATTCGTAGGCTTCATAGAGCATGAACCGGCACGGATCATCTGCCTGCTGAACAAAGTCAAATCTCAGATTGCCGGGTTCTTTAACAGCTCCATGATGATTCTCAGTAGAAGCATCTATAAATTCCTGAACTGCATCAGGTTTAACGTGAACATATACACAGGTTACAATCATAATATTTGATTTATTTAAGATTATGTTTATTTAGGTTATGTTGCAGGTTGCAGGTTGCATGTTGCTGCGTCCTGGTTTTCCAATTTATTCATCTATTCTTCATTTTTAATGCCTATTTTTGGTTCAAAATACATTAAATGAAGCATGAACATATTGAAGATGAATTATTTCATATTAAAGGTAAGCAAATATGAGGAAAATTAAAAATATAAAGATCTGGCTCCCCAGAATATTGTTATTTACACTGTTTTTAGCATTCACCAACATGATCTGTTTTTCTCAGGTGGCTTCTGTCCAGACTGATACTACAAAGGTAAGTCAAAGCCAGACAGAATCTGATAATGCAAATCAGGATCAGATAAAGGAACAGGAACAGAACCAATTGAAAAATCAGAATCAGGTTAATGATCAGAAAGCTTCAAACACCAAGGCTGTCAAGCAGGTAAGAAGTGCAAGGCCGGATATGAGCAAAGCCAGGGGGGCACGGCCTAACATCGTAAGGCCATCCGGATCAAATATCCCAAAAGGTGTTGGCAAACCCGGAGGAGCACGAAAAATAGGCGGAAGGTAATATGGATGACTTATGATTATGAGGTCAGCGAAGATCATATATACTTTGTTATGTCTTGTATTTGCTACAGGCATACCCCTTAATGTCAGTTCCCAGTCAGACACGACAAATACCATAACAGACACGAAAGCGGATGCAGCAAAAAATCCGCCGCATTCATTCTATACCTCTGCAGGTTATGGAAGCAATATGATCTACCTGGGATCGACCCTTTCCCAAAACCAGTCCTATGGATATGGCTCTCTGATATATGGTTTCAGGGATGCTGTTTTTGCATCTGTATCAGCTGTCGCCCTCCCCGGACAGAATGAATTTCCCGCATTCTATATAGGCTCACTGAGCTACAGCCACACATTCAATTCCTGGTTTGATATCTCTGCAGGCCTATATCGCTACCAGTTCTCAAAGTCGATGGTGGACTCTCTCTTTGACAACTTCTTCTATGGTGATATAACTGTTGGATTCGACTGGAAAATTCTTTATTCAAAATTCTCAGCAGGCAGCCTGTTCTCATACGGGAAACAGGGCTATTTTCAACTGAGGAATTCAAGGTATTTTCAAACGCCGGCATTCTCAAAGAAAAAAGTCTATTTTTCGTTCGATCCTTATGTAAATCTTTTATTTGGATCTCTTACACGTATTGAAACATCCACTGATACGATAATTACCATATCTTATCCTTTTCTTAAAAATATATCCGGATCCGTTTCAGGATCAGGAAGCGGCATGGCAAATGGTTACGGCGGCGGCGGAGGTATGGGTTCAGGTGCCGGGTCGGGTGCTGGTACCGGATCGGGTACAACTTCCGCTACTCCCACCACCTCACAAGCCACCACAACAAATTTTGAATATCTTTCCTCTTTCGGTTTCCTCGAAATTGATTTCGGGTTACCTATATCCTTTAATACCAACCGTCTGACTATTGAAGCTGAACCCGGGTATGTTCTCCCTATTTATGATGATCCTGTTTATCAGGGACTTAAAGGCTTTAACTTCATGCTAAGCATTTATTATAAAATATTTTAGTTTTGCGAATATGAATGTTTTGATTGTTGAAGATGAAAAAAGCCTTGCTGTGGAAATTGCAGAATTTCTTAAATCAGAAAATTTCCTTTGTGATCTTGCGTATACCGGCATGGATGCTTCTGAAAAAATAGCAGTCAATCTTTATGATTTTGTTCTTCTCGATCTTGGCTTACCCGACTACGAAGGCCTTGACCTTATAAAGGAGGCCCGAAAGATGAACAGCGAGGCTTCTTTTATTGTTATAACAGCTCGTGGTGCCGTTGAGGATAAAGTAAAAGGACTTGATCTTGGTGCTGACGATTATCTTGCAAAACCATTTGCACTTCCCGAACTTCTCTCAAGGATCAATGCTGTGGCCAGAAGGAAATTCAAGATAAGCAATCCGGATATTACCCTCGGCAATTTTATTATTCAGGCACAGGCACGAAGAGTGCTATGCAACGGGAATGAGGTGGAACTTACCAAAAAGGAATATAACCTGCTTCAGTATCTTGTCTTTAATCAAAACAGGGTACTGACAAGGCAGCAGCTTTATGAACATATCTGGGGTAACATGCTTGACGATCAATACGACAGCAACTTCATTGATGTTCATATTAAAAACCTGAGAAAAAAGTTAAATAATCACGCTCCCACTCCATGGCTGGAAACAGTCAGGGGAGTAGGTTACAGAGTCAGTACTGAAGAACAATAATACCGGGCCGGATTATGATGAGACTAAAAACAAAGATTTCACTGTTTAACCTGCTTTCAAAGCTTGCCTTTACAGCATTGTTTCTGATCCTGATGCCGTATATTATTCAA
>CAZQML010000090.1:0-12984 GCA_964594245.1 uncultured Dehalococcoidales bacterium
ATGGTCGCCGATTCCTCGGAGACCAGCGAGACAACACGTCCGACATCGTCGACATGCCCCAGCACGATGTGGCCCCCCAGTCGCGTGCTCGGAGTAACCGCGCGTTCGAGGTTCACCTGGTCGCCGGGAGCAAGGGACCCGAGCCTGGTGCGACGCAGGGTTTCAGGCATCACGTCTGCTGTGAACGAGGCGGCATCGACCCGGACAACGGTCAGGCAGGCACCACTCACAGAGATGCTGTCGCTGACCCTGGTGTCCTCAAGGACCGTATGCGCTCCAACCGAGATGTTGTGAGCAGCGACCCCAAGGACCGTGCCAAGCTCCTCGACTATTCCGCTGAACATGGGCTGGGAGATGCCGTGCTCACGTACCCGCTGATGAGCACATTGTCGGCGAAGTTCTTGACCTCAACGCGGTCCAGAGAAAGCGACTCTTGAACGGTCATGGCACCGTCTCCACCTACGGCTGTTCGCCCCTCGCTGCCTCCGATAATAATCGGCGCGATGAAGGCGAGCACCTTGTCGACCAGCCGATGGTCGAACGCATATCCCAGGAGCTCGCTGCCGCCTTCAAGGAGAACCGTGCTGATTCCTCGCTCCCCGGCGGCCCTCAAGAGTGCCTCAAGGTCGACCAGGCCATTGCTGCCGGGCACCCCCAGTACTTCGACGTTCGGAGCGTTCAACTCTGCCCTTTTCTGCGCATCGTAGGGCTCGATGCATGCCACCAATGTGCGGCCGGGCTCACTGAACATCCTGGAGTCGACAGGCGAGCGGCCCGTCCCATCTGCAATGATTCGAAGAGGCTGCTTCGCCGTGCAGCCGCTGCGGCCGCAGCAACCCCGTGCTGTCAGCCGTGGGTCGTCCGCGATTAGCGTATTCACGCCAATCATAATGGCATCTACCGTGTGGCGCACCCCGTGTACGTAGCACCTGGCCTGCTCATTGCTTATCCAGTGCGAGTGGCCGCTACGGGTGGCGATCTTTCCATCAAGGCTCATGGCGAACTTCGCAGTCACAAACGGAAGCCCCGTGGTGGTGTGCTTGAGGTAGGCCTCGTTGACATCGCGCGCCTCGGCCTCGCGAGCGCCCACGTAGGTCTTGATGCCCGCCCCATTCAGCTGGGCGATTCCGCCGCCGCTTACTACGGCATTTGGGTCAACGAGGGCGATGTGGACCTCAGCCACCCCTGCCTCGATGATGGCGTTGGTGCAGGGAGGAGTCCTGCCGAAGTGGCAGCACGGCTCAAGAGTAACGTACAGCGCCGCGCCGCGTGCATTGTCCCCCGCCTGTTCGAGCGCCATCACCTCGGCGTGATGGCCACCGGCAGGCTGCGTGTACCCCATCCCAACCACCTTTCCGGCCTTCACCACCACCGCCCCGACCGCAGGATTGGGACTGGAATAGCCGCTGGCAAGCCTCGCCAGAGACAGTGCACACTCCATGTGATCGGGAGGAACCATGGCTGTAATAGTGCTCCTATCAAGAGCGCTTCTCTGCGCGCTCACTGGTCGGCTACCGAGAGGTCAAGCAAAGATATATCGCACGTTTGTCAAAGTCAAACCGGCCAACACGCGAGGCACGTCAGGGCCAACACAACCGGCTCTATCTTCGGACTCTGGTCCACGCGCGCTTTCCCCTGCTCAGCCAGACAGCTTCGAACGCACCGAGTTGAGCTTGCCCTCCATCGTCAGCGCCTTGTCACGGCGTTCGTCAATCTTGACTAGCGTGAGCACTCTCCTGACACGGTCATCGAACGCGCAATTGTGAACGTCTCGTATCACATCCAGGATGCTATCCAACTCACCTTCGATGACTGTACCCATCGGCGTAAGCTGGAATCGCACGTCCTCGTGTTTCTCTATGACCTTGATGGCCCTGGCCACGTAGTCACTCACCGACGGGCCGACGCCCGAGGGCACGACAGTAATCTCTGCTACCGGCATGATGCTCCTCACCTCCAGTCGGCTTGACCGCTACTGGCTGTTGACTCCCCTGTACTTGTTCAGTGTGTTGATCATCGTCTGGTAGTCCTGCCCTTTCGAGGGCTGCCCCGGCTCGAGCCAGAGTGTCAAGGCCTCGATGACGATGTCCCGCACCGTTCGACCCTGTTCGACAGCGGCAATCTTGACGGACTTCACCAGCTGCTCGCTGCCGAGGTCTACAGTAATCCTGGTGCTCTTCTGCGTCACAGTCTCCTCCCTCGCGTCACGACACTTCGGCCTGCTCGACTGCGCCGGTTGAGGCAGTCGCCACTATCTGAAGCACGTCCAGTAGTCCTTCAGATAGCCGCGTAGCTCCTGAACGACCTTCTCCGTTTCGTCTGCTGTCGAATCGACAAGAAAACGCTCTGGTACGGGCACCGGCTCTTTCACCTCTATGCCGAAGCGGGCAAGCCCGGAGACGAGTGCAAGCCACGCCCAGGGCAGCACCTGGATGTTGTAGCCTGAGCCGATTATGTCAATCTCTCGGCAGCCGCAGTCCTCGGTCATCCGACGCACTTTCTCGCCTATCATCTTGAATCCGCTGATGGGCAGCCCCAGGTTCGTCAGGTCGTCCGCGAAGTGTGGATCAGAGCCCCCGTTGCGGATCATGACCTGCGGCTTGAACTCACGCGCGACCGGCTCGACGACCTGCTCGAAGGCGATGCGGTAGGAATCCAAGCCCGCATTTACGGGAAGCGGTACGTTGATGGTGAATCCTTTGCCTGCCCCTTCCCCGATGTCGTTGGCGAAGCCAACGCCGGGGTAGAGCGTCGTGGGGTCCTGGTGCAGGTCAACGAACAGCACCCTCGGGTCGGTGTAGAAGTATTCACATGTGCCGTTCCCCTGGTGAGCATCCGTGTCCAGAACCATGACGCGTTCCACGCCGCACTTCTCGATAAGATACTTGGCCGCGAATGCGTTGTCGTTGTAGATGCAGAAGCCCTCTCCGTAGTCGGGCTTGGCGTGATGGAGATTGCCGCCGATGCAAATGACGAATTCCTCGCCCCCGTGCATCACCAGCTCGGCCGCCGCTTTGACCTGCCCCACCGCGATGCGGGCGGCTTCCTCGAGTTTCCCGGGCCTGCTGCGCGGCAGGTTGTCCAATGAATGGTACCTGGGAAAGTCCATGCTGCCGGAGAATGTCTCCCCCATGCTGGCCGCATGGAAGTAGTCGCGGCTGAAGTCTATGTACTCCCTGCTGCAAATGAGCAGCAGGTCTTCCTCGGTAGCGCTTTCGGCCGCCACGAACCTGTAGTTGCCTTCCTCAGGCACATTCGCCTTCAGGACTCTCGGGAAAATCTCGTAGCGGTCGCCACGGAAGGGGTGTCCGAGACCGAAGTCGTATTCTCTCAACTCCTCCCTGTACATGATGCTGACGGTCATGCTGCCTCCTTTCGATTGCCGGTAAGGAAGCGCACAAGCACTTCCACGAGCTGCTCCATGTCGCGCTCTATGACGCACTCATCGATTCCGTGTACGCGACTCTCCGGCCGAATGACCCCGAGTCCAAACACCTTGCCGCCCCACAGGCGGGTGGCCGCTCCGGGCAAGTCGCCGGAAATCATGTCTCCGTAGAGTCCGCTTGAGCCCGTCACGTCGCGGAGGATATGGGCGAGGACATCTGCCTCAGTGTCGTCGCAGGGAGGTACGGGTGGAATAGCGAAGTCCCTCTGGATGCTCCATTCTACGGCTGGCACACTGCGCAGGGCCTGAAATATCTCTGCGCGCGCCTCATCAACGCTTTCGCTTGGAAGCAGACGCCTGTCCACAGAGAACACACACGAATCGGGCACGATGTTGGGCGCGAGCCCTCCCTTGATTCGGTTCACATTTAGGCGCGGTTCCATGACATCCAGACGTGTGTCGGGATGAGTCTTCAAGTTGGAACGCCTCCGGACAACTGTCTCCTTGAGCAGCAGCAACGCGTGAATCAATCGGTTGGCATCCTCAACTGCATTCCTGCCCAGATGAGCCAGCCCTGAGTGTACGGAATCGCCCTTTACAGCCACGTCGAGTTGCAGCAGTCCGAGGTTTGCGATGGACACATAGCCGAAGCCCGCGTCCATGCTCAGCACGTGCGGCCGAGGCCCGGGGTCCAGAGCGGATGTCAGATACTCGAGTTGAGGAGACTGGCTGGTCTCCTCGTCCATGGTGACAAGAACCGACAGGTCGTATGCCAGAGGAGTGTTCCGCACTTGCCACAGCGCCCCCAGGAGAGCAGCTACGGAGCCTTTCATGTCAGCCGCCCCACGGCCGAATACTCGGCCGTCGGCCCGCCGTGCCTTGAAGGCATCCCAGCCTTCCGCCGGGACAACGTCGATGTGGGTGTAGATGAGCAGCCGGTCTTTCTCCTGCCGACGGCGATGGCAGACAAGGGCCATTCTGCCCGGGCGGCCGCCGGCCGCCTCTGAAGGAATCTCGATTGGAACTGGCTCCAGCCCTGCGACGCGGAAGCGCGGCGCCAGGAAAGCCATAGCCTCACGGCAGCCTTTCCCATCGGCCCCGCTCGTGTCTATTTCGATGAGCCGGGAAAGAATCTGTACGTAGTCCACGTGTAGCGCCGCAATTGTAGCCGATTCGGCCCCCAAAGCCTACCCGGTGGCACCGCGCCGGCGGGCCATGACCGAAGCCATGGCTGGCTGCCAGTCACACAACGCCGGCAGTATCTATCCGGTGGAGGGCAGCCGCAATCCGCTCGAACAGCGTAGGGATTCCCAATCCTGTTAAAGCCGAGACCAGCACAAAGTCCGGTCGACTGAGGTTCAGCCGTTCACCGGCGGCAGTCAGGTCGGGACCTGCAACCCCCTGGTCAAGTAGATCGGTCTTGTTGAGGGCTGTCACGACAGGCTTGTCCTGCAACCCCATGTCGGAGAGGATGTGCTCAACCGTGCCGTGCTGTTTTGCGGCATCGTGATGCGTTATGTCGACTACGTGCAGCAGCAGGTCGGCCTCTCCAAGTTCCTCAAGCGTGGTCCGGAAGGCAGCTATGATGGAGTGCGGGAGCTTGTGGATGAACCCGACGGTGTCTGTTACCAGTAGCTTCGTTCCGTCGGGCAGGCGAATCCTCCGTGTGACAGGGTCCAGCGTCGAGAAGAGCTTGTCCTCGACTGTGACGTCCGCCTTGCTCATCGCATTGAAGAGAGTGCTCTTGCCGGCGTTCGTATAGCCGACGACGGCAACGAGAGGCACGCCGTCCTTGCGCCTGCGGCTCCTGTAGACCTCCCTGTGGCGGCGCACAGTCTCCAGGTCGGTCTCGAGGTGCTGAATGTGTTGTCGGATGAGGCGGCGGTCAGTTTCGAGCTGCGATTCGCCCGGTCCGCGTGTCCCTATGCCACCACCCAGGCGCTCAAGATGCTCCCATCGCCCGATGAGTCGGGGAAGCAGGTAGCGGTGCTGCGCAAGCTCGACCTGGAGTTTACCCTCACGAGTCTGCGCCTGTTTGGCGAAGATGTCGAGGATGAGCGCGGTCCGGTCGATTACCCGCGTGCCGACCTCCTCCTCAAGGGTACGCTGCTGGCGCGGAGACAGCTCGTCATCACATATCAGCAGGTTGAACTCCAGGGAGTCCTTCAGAGCCGTTATCTCATCCAGCTTGCCACGACCGACGTAGTGCGTCGCAGATGGCCTTGTGAGACGCTGGGATTCAACACCGACCACCTCGGCTCCCGCAGTGGCCGCCAGGCGGCCGAGCTCTGCCAGAGAATCGGCGCTCGCCCACTCGTCTGTCGCGCGCTGCGGCTCCACCGCGACGAGCAGAGCCCGCTCGGGCTCCGCGCCAGTGGAGAAAAGTTGTCCCTTCATCGAGCGCCTCTGTGCCATCCGGCGAGGCGCTTGATGCCTTCCTCGAGTCGGTCATCTGCCAGGGTGATGGAGAAGCGTATGTAGTTCTCGCCCTGCGCTCCGTAGCCGATGCCCGGGGTGACCGCCACGTGGACCTGCTCCAGCAGTTCGCGCGTCAGGTCAACGCTGCTGTATCCATCTGGCACTTTGGCCCAGATGAAGAAGCCCCCGTCGGGCATGCGCGCAGGCAAGCCTATTTCGGCCAGCACCTTGACCAATTTGTCTCTGCGCCTCTGGAGTATGGCATTGTGCTCGCTCACAACAGACTGCGAGCCCGTCAGTGCCTCGACGGCAGCAAGCTGGATGGCCTGCGGAATGCCGGAATCGAGGTTCGATTTGATAGTGAAAAGTGAACGGATTGCGTCCTTGTTGCCGACGACCATACCGATACGCCAGCCCGTCATGTGGTACGTCTTGGAGAGCGAATGAAACTCGACTCCCACGTCCTTCGCTCCACTCGCCTGCAGGAAGCTGGGAGGTTTCTTGCCGTCGAAGTAGACCTCCGTATAGGGGGCATCGTGGCACACGACGATGTCGTACTTGCGGGCGAACTGCACGGCCTTCTCGAAGAACTCAAGGGACGCGCCGGCGCCCGTCGGATTGTTGGGATAGTTGAGCCACATCATCGTAGCCTTCGACGCGACCGACTCCGGTATCTCATCGAGGTCGGGCAGGAAGTCGCGTTCCTGTGTGAGCGGCACGAAGTACGGACTGCCACCCGCAATGATGGTGCTCATTGAATATACGGGATAGCCTGGATCGGGTACCAGCACGAAGCGGCCGGCCTCCACGAAGCACAGCGCGATGTGCCCGATGCCTTCCTTGGAACCGATGAGAGGCAAGACCTCAGTGTCCGGATCGAGGTCGATGTCAAACCTGCCCTTGTACCAGTCAGCAATCGCCTCGTGCAACTCCGGGAGCCCCAGGGTCTCGGGGTATCTATGGTTGGCCGGCACATGGGCTTCGCTGCATATCCTCTCGATGATATGCGAAGGCGTCGGCAAGTCAGGGTCGCCTATGGCGAACGTGACAATATCGATACCACTGGCCCGCAGATCAGCGATGCGCCGGTTGATATCAACAAACAGGTACGGAGGAAGATGGTCAAGCCTCTTCGCGAACTGCATAGTCAATACTCCTTTGATGTTGGTCCGGCCAGTCTCCAACGAAGACCTGTTCCACAGGTCCGCGCAACAAGATGTCCTCATCACCTTCGGGCAAGGTCACGGTAAGCACACCACCGGGCAGATGCACGCTCACCTCGCGGTCGCAGTAGCCCAGCAGCCGGGCTGCCACGGCAATGGCGCACGCTGCGGAGCCACACGCAAGGGTCTCGCCTGCCCCACGTTCCCACACACGCGCCTGGATGTCACCGCGTCCGAGCACCCTTGCAACCCCGAAGTTGACACGTGCAGGGAAGACCTCGTGTGTCTCCATGGCAGGGCCGACCGTTCCGAGCGGATAGCTTGCCACATCGTCGCTGATGAACGTTACGGCGTGCGGGTTTCCCATCGACACCAGATTCACCGAGACCGAGCGCCCGCTGACGCTGACGGCCAGTCCCAGCACAGGCCCCTTCTGTCCGGGAACGAGAGCGGGGATTTCAGCCGGCTCAAAACGCGGCACGCCCATGGAGACCTCGGCCGCATTCACACTACCGTGCTTGTCCCGAAGCGCGGTCACATGCCGTGTGCCCACAATCGTCTCAACATCAAACACGTCTGAGTTGACCAGCCCGTGGTCCAGCGCGAATTTGACGAAGCAGCGCAGGCCATTGCCACAGGCCTCCGCCTCCGACCCATCCGGATTGAACATGCGCATCTTCGGGGCAGAGCCGATAGAGGGAGCGACGAGAATCACACCGTCGGCTCCTACGCCGAAGTGACGGTCGCAAAGCTTCGGCGTCAGCAAGCTCCACGCAAGCTCGGTGGCTTGGGCATCCACGACGATGAAGTCGTTCCCCGCGCCGTGATACTTGATGAATCTCATTGCGTCACACCTTGAATGATTCGTGTGGCGGCGTCAAGCGCAGCAGCAGGAGTCCCGTTGTCGAGCCACGTAATGCGCTCGTCCGCGGGGCGGAACCAGGCGTGCTGCCTCCGTATCAGACGTCTCGTCTCGCGCTTGATTTGCGCCACCGCAGTATCGAGGTCGCTCTGTTGCAGCACGTGCCCAATCATCTCCCTGTAGCCGATGCTAGTCATCGCGGGCAACGACGCGCTGAAGCCCATGTTGAGAAGCGACCTCACCTCTTCAGCGAACCCCTGTCGCACCATTGTATCAACACGGGCATCCGCCCTGGCAAACAGCCGCGCTCTGTCGAGTCCAACTCCGATGATGACGCTGCCCGGCGGAACAGAACCCCTACGCCACAGCACTTCCGATGGCAGCGTCCCGGTCGCGCGGAACAGCTCGAGTGCGCGAATCACCCTCCGTACGTTCCGTGGATGGATGCGCGCAGCGGCGACCGCGTCGATACGCGCCAGCTCGTCGTGGACCGCCGCGTGACCTCGCGTTCCAGCGATCTCCTCAATCGACTTCCTGTACTGGTGGTCCGGAGGAACTTCGGGAACCTGCCACCCCTCGAGAAGCGACCAGAGATACAGGCCGGTGCCACCGACGATCAGCGGGATGTGACCCCGCGAGGCAACCGTTTCCAGTGCATCCTCCGCCAGACGGAGGTACGTTGCCAGGGAGAAGTCCTCGTCTGGATTGGCAACGTCGATCAGATGGTGCTCGACTCGTGCCCTGTCGTCCTTCGAGGGCTTCCCGGTGCCGATGTCCATGTAGCGATAGACCTGGCGGCTATCGGCATTCACGACCTCGACAGCCATGCGGTCAGCCAGTGCCATCGCGAGGTCGGTCTTCCCGACCGCTGTGGGTCCGACGATTGCGATGAGAGCTCTCATTCCGGGGATAACAGCGGGCAGTTCCTCGCGACCGGCAGCAACCAGTTCATTCGGAGAGGCGCTTCTTCTGTACGGATGCCGTACGGAACACAATCTCGGCGAACTCCCGGGCCCGCAGGCTCGCGCCACCCACGAGAGCGCCGTCGATGTCACTCAAGCTGACGAACTCAACCACGTTCTCGGAGTCGACGCTCCCACCATAGAGGATGCGCATCTCGCGAGCGGAATCCGTGTCCCAAAGCTGTCCGATGGTGTCTCTGATTGCCCGGACGGTGTGGTTCACGTCGTCAGGCAGGGCAGGCTTGCCTGTGCCTATCGCCCAAATCGGCTCGTACGCCACGACCATGTCCTTGAAAGGAGCGCTCGACTCCAGGGCTCCCCTGAGCTGCTGTGCCAGGACCTGCTCGGTGCGTCCGGCCATGTTCTCCTCAAGGCTCTCGCCCACGCAGAGGATAGGTGTAAGGCCGTGGCGACGCAGCGCCGCCACCTTTCTGGCCGCCATCTCATCGCTCTCTCCGAACCACTTCCGCCGTTCGGAATGGCCGACTATTGCGTAGTGGCACAGGTCGACGAGCATGAGCGGCGAGACTTCGCCCGTGAACGCTCCGGCGTCCTCGTAGAAGACGTCCTGCGCCCCTACCCGGACCTGGGTCTCCTTCAGCACATCGCGCACCGATTGAAGCGCGACGAACGGCGGGCACACGACCACCTCCACTCCGGCGACGGACCCGAGACACTCGCGAAGTGACGTGACCAACTGTACCGCTGACTCGACAGTGCAGTTCATCTTCCAGTTGCCCGCAATCAGTAGCTGTCTCATCGCACCTTTCCGCCGCCCGGATTCAGACCGTCGCGTACCTATGACGCATCGTTGAGCGCTTCAACGCCCGGAAGCGTACCTTTCTCGAGCAACTCGAGAGTAGCACCACCTCCAGTGGATACATGGGTCACGAGTTCGGACAGGCCCATTTCATGGACGGCGTCCACGCTGGACCCGCCACCGATGACCGTCGTCGCGTCGAGCGTCGTGAGGTAGTTGATGAGGCATTTCGTCCCCAGTGCGAACTGGGCGACCTCGTAGATACCCATGGGGCCGTTCCACATGATGGTCCGGCAGGATTCCAGTTTCCCGAAGAAGTAGTCGATTGTCCGCGGACCGATGTCCATGATGCCCATGTTCGCCGGAATGTCGGTTACGGGGACAACCTTCGGTCGCACACCGGCCTTGACCTCCTCCGCCACAAGTACGTCCATGGGCAGCAACACCGGCACTCCCCTCCTCCCGGACTCACGAAGAATGTCACGGGCCACATCCAGACTCGTATCCTCAACCAGCGAACGACCGACCTCCAGCCCCCTGGACTTGAGGAAGGTTGCAGCGAGGCCTCCACCCACCAGTACCACGTCGACACGCCCAAGCATGCTCATTATCATGCCTACCTTGTCACTGACCTTCGCTCCGCCAAACACGCAGGCGAAGGGATGCGCCGGCGAGCCAAGGAGACCGCCCAGCGCGTTGAGTTCCTTCTCCATCAGAAGACCGGCCACTGACGGAAGGTAGTGGGTGATGCCTTCAGTCGACGCGTGCGAGCGGTGGGCAGTGCCGAAGGCGTCGTTCACGTACACGTCCGCGAGTGCAGCAAGCTGCTTCGCGAATGCCGGGTCGTTGTCTTCTTCCTCATCGTGAAACCTGAGGTTCTCAAGCAGGAGGACTTGTCCATCACGCAGGTTCGCCACAGCCTGTTCCGCCTTCGGCCCGATACAGTCCTCCACATACGCCACCGGCGCCCCGAGCAACTGCGCGAGCCGGTCGGCGACAGGCTTCAGGCGCATCTCGTCGACGGGCTTTCCCTTGGGCCGGCCCAGATGTGATGCGAGCACCACGCGAGCCTTCTTCTCGGTGAGGTAGCGAATCGTTGGTAAGGCAGCCCTGATGCGGGTGTCATCGCTTATCTCGCCGGGCCCGTCGCCGAATGGAACGTTGAAGTCCACTCTCACGAAGACTCGCTTGCCCGCGACATCCAAATCCCTCACAGTCTTCTTCATCTCCAGCCACTAACTCCTTGTGGATAACCCGAGACGGGGCAGTATAGGCGCGTGGCAACCGTCGACGGCGCACCCATCACCCCGGTAGTTCTTGACGGCGAGTTGCGCTTCGAGGGGAGGTTGACCGGCGTCCACGCATTCATGCTTCAATCCCGGACGCGGTTGAAACACGGAATGGTAGGCATGACCGGGCTGTGCTGTCAACACTCGTTGCCCAACTTGCTTGAGCCGCACAGGTCACATATAATTAGCACTTCAAGGACGAGAGTGCTAATGGCCGGAGGTTATGGATGAACTGTACGGAATGCGGAGCTGCCCTTCTTCTGGACCGAGTGATATTCCGCTGTTCGTGCGGAGCGTACGTGCATGCGTATTGCTCCGATGCTCATATTATCCACGCACACCGCCCCGATTTCGAGGAGGGATACGTTGACCTCAACGGGGACTTCCGCCTGAAGCCGGAGGCCGTGGCCGTGGAGGATCTGCCTGCGCCTGAGGATGATGAAGAGTCACTGCTGGCTGTTGAGACCCCTCCAGTGGGAGAGGTAGAGCAGACCGAGGAAGTGGAACAAGAAGACGAAGACATCGAGACTGTCACCGAGACGCCTTCCGATGTTGCTGAGGCGGAGGTTGAACCCTCCGAGTCCGAGAGGCTGGACGCTTCCTCGGAGTGACGTTGGCTTTGTGCGGGAGGATGACAGGTGCCCATATACTCATACAGATGCGATAGATGCAGGCACGAGTTCGAACTTAGACAGAGCTTCAAGGACAAGCCGCTGGCTGCGTGTCCCGTGTGCGGTGAAGAAGCTCGTCGCCTCTTCTGTCCGGTCCCCATAGTGTTCAAAGGGCCCGGCTTCTATACGACGGACTCGCGGGCAAGCAGCGGGGCGAAGGCGAGTGATAGCAGCGACTAGTTGTGCGTGTCGACACGCGCGCAGCCTATGCTAGACTGTGAACGAGTCCCTGTAGCTCAGCAGGATAGAGCGGCTGCCTTCTAAGCAGCGGGTCGTGGGTTCGAATCCCTCCAGGGACGCCATCTCTCCAGCTTTAGACTGTTCACAAACGTTCACAACCACCAGCCTCGACAACTTCCTCTGTTCCAGAGCCCCAGGCACAAGCCCCAGGACCATTGCCATCTACCACCTAGCGCTAGATGGATTCGTCGGCTGTCCCATCAGCCCAGAGGAAATCAACAGCTACCTGAACTCTCTCACATGTGGCAATGCCAAGTACAACTACTACAGGGTGCTGAAGACCTTGTGTAGATGGCTCTACCGGACAGACCAGCTGTCCACTAATCCTATCGAGAAGGTGCTACCACCACGAAGGCAGAAGCGATTGCTTCCGGCCATAAGCAAGGAACAACTAGACGTATTGGTCAATCACGCATTGACCGACAGGGACAGGGCTACACTCAACCTGCTGTGGCACTCAGGTATGAGATTGTCAGAAGCTGCCAGCGTTAGGGCCAAGGACTTCAATTGGGATGAAGGGACCGTCATAGTCCTGGGCACGGGCAACCGCTACCGCAAGGCACTGGCTGGCAACGATGTAGTGAAGGCATGGTTCACACAGCACGATAGCCTTGAGATCACAGCGGATGGCATATCTACTATGCTCAAGAGGCTAGGTGCTACCACAGGCATACATTGTAATACCCACAGCTTCAGGCGCGGGTTCTGTGTTCATCACGTCGAGTCCGGATTGACCTTACCCCGCCGTTGATGCCAGTGCCAATTGGAGTCCTGTCGTCGTTTCTACAAACTCGTGAGGCGTCAGACCGCCGAGTGAGCTGTGTGGCCTGGCGCTGTTGTAGTCCTTCCTCCATGCTTCGATGATCGCCCGCGCGTCCGTAAGGCTGAGAAACCAATTGCCGCTGAGACACTCGTCGCGCAGCTTGCCGATGAGGCTCTCGGCGTAGGCATTCTCTATGGGTCTACCGGGTTCGATGAAGTGAAGCTTCACGCCCGTTCGGCAGGACCACTCGTCCAATGCTTTGCCGGTGAACTCGGGCCCGTTGTCGGTGTTGATGGTCTCAGGCAAGGGGCGCGACTCAGAGAGCCGATCCAGCACGCTCACCACGCGTTTCCCGCCAAGCGACCTGTCCACCTCGATCACGGGACACTCACGTGTGTACTCGTCTATCACCACCAGCGGCCTGAACCGACGCCCGTCCGCGGTGCTGTCGTGCACGAAGTCCATCGCCCA
>CAZQML010000091.1:0-4686 GCA_964594245.1 uncultured Dehalococcoidales bacterium
CTTCTGTCTGGATTTCTCCAAACCTGCTTTAACTCGTTCAGAAATCCTAATGCGTTCCTGTTTTGCAAGGGTTGAGAGCAGTGCAATAATAACATCCTTGAACATGTTATAACAGGGATTTAAAACACTACCAGTAAACAGAACAAAACGGTACCACCCTTCTGTGTTGCTTATATACTGTAAGGTTTAGAACCTCGTTTTTTGGTTTATTCCGGTGTAAAATCAGTGGTTCTTTTTTCGAGTTAAAACGGGCAACAATTCCGGAGCAAAGTGTGTCGCCTACTATCCTCAAATACAGTCATATAAGTTCATTCCTGTTCATTCCGGACAGTGATTCCTGCGCAAAACGGACACCTTAACCCGATAAAAAGAGGTGCCAACTATTGGGTCAACACCTTTTTCAGATTGAATAGAGTCTCTCTATCAGGGGTTCTTGTCATCCTTTTTCTTCGCTTCATATTGTTGTTGCAGCAGCTTACCTTGATATTCACGGAAGCTCGGACCTTCGATCCTGACAATAACCGAGTGATGGAAGATCCTGTCTAAAATTGCCATTGTGGTGATAGGATCACCAAGATACTCCGGCCAGAACTCTTTATGTATGTTGGTAGTAAAGATCAGGGATTTGTTCTCATTGTACCGTTGGTCGATCACCTTGAACAGCAGGTGTGCCTCTTTGACAACCTCTAGCTCGAGTCGATCATGCCCCATTTCATCGATCAACAACAGGTCCGGATTAATGTATTTTTTAATCCTCTTTTTCAGTGTATTATCATATACACCATCTTTCAGATCATTGATCAGGCTGCTGCAGGTAGTGTAATAAGTCCTGTAACCATTCTGACAGGCTAGTAAACACAGGCTTTGGGCAAGGTGTGACTTGCCTGTTCCCACTGGGCCCAGGAAGAGTACAGACTCATTTCTGGTAAGGAACTCCAGTGTGGCAAGGTCCATGACAAGCCTTCGATTCAGCTTGGATTGGAAGTCAAAATCAAAATCAGCGATCATTTTCAAAGGCTGCGGTAGACGGCTTTTCTTGATCAGGTAATCGGTGCGTCTTTTATGTTTGAAAGCTGTCTCTGCCTGGACGATCTCACGGATAAATTCAAAATACCCGACCGTATCCTTTCCTGCTCTATCCACGATCTGTTGGTATTCCTGGGCAAGATTTTTTAATCCGAGATAGTTGCAGTTATCAACGAACTGCTTGATCTGCTGCATAGATTGATTTGAAGTGCTACTGCTCATAATCGTTGTTTTTTCGGGGTTTGAAGGAGAGTTTGACACTGTAGCGAGGTTCTGAGTTATTTTCCAGGAAGTTTTCAATGGTCCCTGCATCAAAGACCTTGTACTTCATTGCCCTGCGAACGGCCACCATGATATCCTCGGTACGGTAGTTTACTTTCAGGGCCAGCAACCTTCTCAGATGGTGCCCCCAGGATTTTCCCTTGAACTGTTTTACAAGTTCGATATACTGGGCCATTTCAGGCCCAAAGCCTTCGAGGCGGGAGATCACATCACCAAGGGCCAGAGTGGGCTTATTTCGGGGTTTTTCAGGCAGCCCCACATACCTTTCCTTCTGACCCGTTTTGGCCAGTGGATGTGTCACCAGATGCTCTCCTGATGGGGAGTAGGCGATCAACTGATCCTCTGTGACACGCACCGTGCATACCTCGAACATGTATTTCTTCGGAACCGCATACATAAACTCCTTCCACTGCACGCATGACTCTTGACCTACCACACGTTGGACCACCTCAGAGGTATCGAAGTGGATGGATGGAAGAGGCTGCAGGTAGGGATGCTCCTCGATATACATATCAATAGGCCTTCTTTTTGTAGTGCCGTGGATACGGATATCGTTTACTTCTATCAGCCACCGGCGAAGCTGCTCCTTGAGATCCTCCAGGTCTTTGAACTGGCGGCCCTTCAGGAAGCTGCGCTCCAGGTAATAAAAAGGCCTCTCTATTTTCGCATTTTCTTGCGGTTTGTAGGGTGTAATCGTACGAGGACGGGAGCGATAGTGGGATGCAAAGGCCAGATATTGCTTATTAAAAACCGGCTCTCCCATCTCCCAGTGATCCACGCATGGCTTCTGGTTATCACCCCGAACCTCCAGTGTGACCCCGTCCATGTAGATAAAAGCCGAACCAAGCTCCCGGAAAAGGGTTTTCTGCTTCTTGTCTTCCACCACAGAGACGTACTGCCGGCGGGAGTAGCAAAGAATAAAGCTGAAAAAAGTGATCTTCTGGGTCTCACCTGTCAAGATAAAGGTAATATTGTAATCGCTCCAGTCATGGGCGGCCAGCTGGCCCGGGTTCGTTTCTACCATCCGTAACGGCGTTTTTGAACCCACCTGACGGATGCTTTTCAGGTAATCACGAAGGATGGTAATCTCCCCGTCATAGCCCTTTTCCTTTAGCAGTTCATAGATGCGCTGTCCTGTGATATCACTGTATTTTTCGAGCAACTCACCAATGTATGTTTTGTATGGATCCAGCTTACTCAGCCGTTTGTTTTTGGGCTTAACAACCTCTTTTGGGGTGGTATCACGATAAACCGAGTTTGATACCAGTATCCGGCGGATCCTGACCCGGGATATATTCATCAGCCGGGAGATTTGTCGGATACTACAGCCCCGGGCATAGAGGTTGATTACGATGTTTTCCAGATTCTCGTCTTTCATGCTTGTTCCTGTTTATTGGACTGTATCAATGGGTATTTTTCCGATGATCCCTGCAAGCTGTGTTATATCATCTTTTATCACCTTGAAGCCAGGGTAGATGATTTCTCGTTCGATCTCATCCAACCTTCCGAACCGTTGATCCTTTAACCGCGTAAGCAGCATCTGGACTGCCTGGATGACATATGACATCGTTTTAATCAGATCCTCGGCATAGGGTGACAGTCTTGCATCACAGAAGTCGAGTTCATGCTCAGAACCGGGCTTAAATATTACCCTTTCCGGATTGGCAAGGATCCTGCGCTGATGAGCCTCATCTTCCGCCTCCAGATAGGCGTCAACCAGAGAGTCACTCTGGCGGCTGGTAAACCTCCAGGAATGGATCGCCCGGGCAACCTCCGCCTGGTTGCCGCGCGGCAACCGCATCAAGGCGCGAGCATGGCTGCCGGATAATACCCCCATTCTAATCTGTGATGCAACCTCCTCATCGATCTTGCTCACCAGACCCAGGCGGCGAGATACCCACGAACGGCTATAACCGGTCATTTTAGATAGTTCCCGCTGACTCACATCATACCGCTCCACAAGATCCTTCAACACCAGGGCCTCCTCCCAGGACTCCATGGTCTGGGGCGTACGGTTATAACTCAACATTAGAACCCTGGCCTGAGCCTCGTCAACATCCAATACCAGGCACTGCAAGGTCTTCATAAAAAGATCATTAGCTATATACACTCTTTTTAGGCCATCAATGATTTGGTAACCTTGCTCACAGACCCTGGCAACAACAGGCTGCAGCTGGCCATGCAGCTGCATGGATCGCTCGATTTGCTCAATTCGTGCAAGGTTCATCACACGCATCCTGGAGAGCGACAGGTCAAATTCGGATGGGGGGATCTCTTCGATTACTGGTTTCACCGGCATAGATTTTTGTGCCAGTAAATGTAGATGGCTGGATTTCTCTCTGCAATCGAGTTCCTATTTACAATCAAATCCGATTTATGCAGAAAATCACTGCTAAGCTTTATCAGTCCTGCCCCCCAGTCATTAACGCGTTCCTATTTACAATCTTTTTTTCTTTCACCTTAAACAGCAGGTATGCACCATCAACACTGGGCTGCAGAGATAACGCGTTCCTATTTACAATCAATTTTTTTTTGATTCTTGATAACATATATGCCCCATCCTCTCTGGGTTGTAGAAGCAACGCGTCCGTCTTTACAATCAGTGATGCAGGAGCCGTCTTTCTGCTTTTATTTCGCTGTCCCTGTTGTTCTCTGTTCCTGTTCACATATTCAGGATGAGTCTCCCGATATTCACTTTGATATTGATCGGCAGGATAACTCTTCCGCCATTGCTTCTGATGCTCCCTGGTCTTTCTTCTGTAATTCTTACTCTCTTTGTATTTCGATTTTTTCCAAGTGCGCATCCTGTATTGTTGGCATTCCTTTTGTGAACAAAACCGCTGCTTCTTTTTAATCCGGGGATTTTGTGACACAACTCTCCCACAGTGAAAACATGTAAAAGTTCGGGGCATCCTTTCTAACTTTTAAAGCCCGAAAGATGATCGATTTATTCAGAAAAAAGTTGGTGGTAACGTTTTTCGCTGGTGATTGCTACTTATTAAAACTTATATCCAAAACCCGTGTAAGCCATGCTACGTATGGCCTGCAGACGTAACGCGTCTGTATTTACAATCATTGGTGATTGTTCTTTTTGATGTGGATACAGGTAAATTTTAGGGCTAGTATTTTGAATTTTCAATGCCCGACCAATAATCACCGATACATGTACCGGATCATCATTCTCCTAAAAAATTAGGGTATATTTCGAACATGAAAAAACGCGAGGATACTGATGGTATCATTTTTTACCGGTGGGAGGTATCAGAGTAGTCCGTGGTTAAAACATCAACAAGCTTTTTCACAAGAGCTAATCCCAATAATAGATGCCAAACCTGGTCTTGGCTCATTTCATTGTTTCGAGGTTCTGCGGTTGGATCT
>CAZQML010000092.1:0-9491 GCA_964594245.1 uncultured Dehalococcoidales bacterium
AGCGACGTGCTTGGCAAATAGCTGATGATTTTGCGCCTGGATGGCGCAATGTGCAGCCCGCCCGCTGCTCCGGTGACGCGATGTCGCAGGGGCTCAGCGGGCGGGTTTCGCTTTAAAGGGGTGTGAACTCTCTGTGCCAGCCGGAGTTGCTGTAGAGGGGGGTGAACGGGTGAAGGCAGGCTCCCGCTCGGCTTCTTTGGCTGGGGCGAGAGATTGGGTGGCGTATTTTAGGATGTTGGTGGGAGAATGGTAGAAGAGACCTGCGGACTGCCCACCGATGGATTCGGATATGCAGCACAGCTTCGTGAGGATATCCGTGTGGTGCAGGAAGACAGGCGAGACGCAATGAACTCGGCTCCGTGGCGTGTTTCACATGGTGAACGACATGCGTGAGCAGGCTTTCACGTGCCCGCGCTGCGGCAAGGAGCTCCGCTACGATGTTGGGATGGGGCTCTGGTGGTGTCCCGACGTCGAGTGCGGCACTGTACTGCGGCAAGACTCAATCGGCCGTGGACCCGTGGTGGGGGGACCCGAGCCTCCGCGCAGGCAAGAAGTCTCTGCCACAGACACGGCGTTGAGTGATGAAGGGGAGGAGTGGAGGCCAGAGAAGCGGCACGTCGGGTGGCGTATCCTCTTTGGCCTCGTCATGCTGGTGACGACCGTTGCCGTGCTGGTGATGACGTTGTCTCCGCTCACCTGGCGTCATGGGCCTGTGCTCTCGGTTTCGCCGACTCATATCACCTTTGTCGACGACTCAGGTGGGGCACTGATGCCGCAGGCCTTTGCCATTCAGAACGATGGCGAAGGGCAGTTGGACTGGACAGTGACGAGTGATGTTCCGTGGCTGGTTGCTGAGCCTGCCGGGGGACACATGGACGGTAAACTGCAGGTGGTGACCCTCAGGGCGGACATCACGGGGCTTCCTATCGGCGAGCACGTTGGTTCGTGTGCCGTCTCGGCAGACGGGGCCCGCAACTCGCCACAGGTGATTGGCGTCTCGCTGATGGTCGAGCAGACGCCGGAAGAGCGCGCGTTTCGGAGCCTGATGGGGGAGGGGGTCGAGGTGTTCTATGGAGAGCAGCCCCCGTACATCGTGGGAGCCGGCGGGGCTGCTATCGAGCTTGTGAACAACGAATCAGCGGTGGATGTTTCGTGGAGCGACGTCGTCGATTTCGTGCATCGGGATGATACTGACGAGAGCCCGTACATCCAGGACCTCCGCATGTGCGGCAGCTTCGCGGAGGCGCTGCACAACAACGCTGAGGCGGCCGGCATCCGCTGTGCATGGGTGTCGATAGATATCGCGGGACGGGAGATAGGGCATGCGCTCAACGCTTTCTTGACGACAGACAGGGGCATGGCGTTCGTGGATTGCACCGGGGAGAACACCTCCTTCGTCTCCGTTGTCGACACGGGCGAAGAACCGTGTGATTACGACAAGGTTGCGTACGTGCAGGTCGGACAGGAGTACGGCCTCGTCTCCCTTGACAAAGCGGAGTCGCTGGCCTATCCCTTCTACGTCGTGTACTCGCAGGGATGGGTGGACTACCTCGGCGAGCTGGAGGAGTTCAACGCGCTGGCGGACGAGTACAATGCGCTGGTTGAAGGCCGCACTCTCATTGCCGGGAGTCCGGAGGCGCGCAAGGCTGAACGGCTCTATGACGACCTTCAGCTACGGCGGGTAGGCCTTGAATTGCGGCGTGAGTTGTTGGGGCTCTGTCGCTGGGAATCGATCGGCAACGTCGAACGCGTAGAGCTGTACTGGTAGCCAACCATCTTGCGGCGCACACTGTGGGGAGGAAGCGGCCGTACCTTGCCGTCATTGGTGTCTGGAGACCGTCCTCAAGGATTCAAGCGAGGCGCTGGTGGTCGAGAATCGGGGCATTATGGGCAGGGTCGTCAGGGAGATTCCGGCCGTGGCTCAGGCCCGAGCCGGGCTTGGGTTCGGGCGCGTGACGCAGGCTGACGTCATGTCGGCAGGCAGGATTCACACGGGACACCAGTTTGACATAAACCGCATCCTGTGATTGGCACGCCGTAGCGCTTCCTCAGGGGTCGCAGAGTCTCTTGCTGATATCTGTCGCACTTGCCCTTGTCGTGGCCGTTCGGTCCTATTGCTCCCGCCGGACAGCGGCTCAGGCATTCGCCGCAGGTCCCCTTGGTGAAGTACACGCACGCTTCGCGGTGTGAGCTGTAGGGCCTTGGTGCGACAGGGAGCGGGACGTCGACTACGACACTCCCGCAGCGCATCGCCTTGCCTGCGGCTGTCAGGAAGCCATCGCAGAGTCCGAAGGTGCCCAAACCTGCAGCGAAGAGCGCGTGACGTTCCGACCACGTAGAGGACGGCCCATCAGGTGTATTGCGGATTGACTCAAAGAGCGGGGAAACCACCGGCGCGATTGCCCGGGCGCCGTGCTTGCGAACGTGCTGCTCCACGGCGCGACGCAGCTCGTTGTTGAATTTTTCTCCGTAGTACCGCGTGTGAGCCCAGCGCCTGGAAGGCCCGGAGCTCATGATGGCATTGCTTCGACGTGTCGTTTCGGTTATGGGTAGAACCCAGCAAACGACGCGTACGGGGATATGGTTGGCATCATTGGAGCGCCGATTCGTCTGCTGCGACAACTCGAGCATCTCGCGGGGTGTGAAATGGTGTGGGCCTATCACCCGCTTGTACTCCTCAAACAAAGGGTCGTCGCCATCAGCGACGGCAACGAGGGGCTCATCGAATATCGGGCTGTTGTCGAAGTGCCGGAGCCTGTTTCCGTGACTGTCTCGAGTCACTGCTCTTATCAACGCCGCCAGAGACGGCAGCGAAAGGGGATTCTCTGTGCTGGACTCCGCCGGGTTCATATATGTTGTCTACTTGCCGGGGCTCTGAATCCAGCCTTCGATGTCGTTGGCGCAAATGGTGCCTGACATGACGACCGATTCTATGCCTGCACCGGGGAAGGTGGAAGCGCCTGCGAAGTAGAGACCCTTGATGGGCGCGCGAAAATGCGGCCTCCGGCTGCCTGCCGATTGGTCGAAGCCGTAGACGGCGCCCTCGGGCATAGATGTGTGGCTCTCCAGTGTCCGCGGAGTTGCGGCATCGAGTACCGATATCTTGCTGGAGAGTTCGGGCACAATCTCCTCCGCCTTGCGAACGAGAAGCGCCGCGAGCTGGCGTTTCCGGTCATCGTAGTCTCTCTCATCTCTGGACGGGAAGTCGTGGTACCCGATAGGGGCCACCATCGTGATGGCGGAGCGTCTCGTAGGCGCGAGGCGGCGGTCAGCGTTGGAGTTGATGAACATGCTGTAGTCTCCGTCAACGTGCTGGATGAACGATGGGTATGATGACAGGTCTTCGTCGACTCCTGCGTAGACTATGAATGCCGATCGGGACATCTTGAGGCCCTTGACGAAGTCGATGTACGGGCCGCCAATCTCATTCGCCTCGACGAGCTGAAGTACGCACGTGCGCGCGTTGACGTTCGCGACGACCACGTGCGCCTGGAAGATCTCCTCGCCGCAGCGCACGCCGCGGACCCGTCGCCTGTCGCTAAGTATCCTGTCCACCTTATAGTTGGTCAGGACGGTGCCGCCGTGCTGCTCTATGACTTCGGCTAGCATCGCGGCAAACGCACGTGGTCCGCCAACCGGGAAGTAGGTGCCATTGAGATACGGTCCGATGCACGAGAGCAGGGCTCTAAGGCCCGGAGTGGCCTCCGCAGACGTGCCGCTCTGGCCGGACGCCGCCGAAAGAACAGCCTTGAGACTCTCGCTGCCCAGATGTTCGTCCAGTTTCTGCCGGTAGGTCTTGTTCATCCAGTCGTAGAGTGCCGTGTAGTTGCGTGGCATGCGGGCGGCTGCCTTCTCGCCCAGCAGCCGGACGATAAGGTGATCGGGAAGTGGGGTGCCATAGTCGCTGCTGTACTCGTGAAGCTGGTAGTATGCCTCAGTGGCCTCCTGAAAGAAGGCGCCTATTCCTTCCTTCTCCTCGGGAAAGACATCGCCGAGGGAGTCCACAACATGAGGAATACCGGCGGGAAGGTCTATGTCCTTGCCCTTGTATACATATCTTGTCCGGTTGGATACGAAGCGCCCTTCGGCAGGGACACCTAGTCGGCTGAGCAGCCGGAGCACGGAGCCGTTCTCCCAGACACCCGTAATGCCCGCGACGCCGGTGCTGAAGATGAAGTCGTCCCGCATCAATGAGCCGCAATAGCCGCCAACCTGCGCTTGCTGCTCCATTACCAGAACCTTGAAGCCGCGCTTGGCGAGCAGCGCCGCGCAGCTCAGTCCGCCTATGCCGGCGCCGACAACCGCGACATCGTACTCGTTCTGTTGCTTGCTGCTGGTGGGAGATACAGGGACGTGCCACTCGTAGGGCCTGAAACGCTGCTGTATCAGGTACGCGGGTCCCTTGCTCTGGAAGACCAGCGAGAAGATGAATCCCGCGGCGACCAGAGCCACAGGCAATGGCCCCACAGCTGGAATGGATGTGAAAAAAAGCGCGATGGCACACAGGAAGAAGACCCCTGCCCAGACGGTGGTGACGATATTGTGCACGGAGATGAAGTCTGGATTGTGCCAGTACTGCTTTGGATAGTCAGACCTTGCCGAATAGGCGCTGAATGGCCGCCGTACCGCGAGCGAGATGACTGCCAGCAGGAAGAGCACTGTGAAGCTGAGCGGGCCCGCGGTGTCCACGAACAACGTGGAATCCAAGCCATACATTGCCGCCGCCGCGGTGAGGAAGTACCCGAATGCTGTGAGGTCCAGGAGACGGTAGGCTCTGGACCAGACCTGCTGTGCGAGGAGTGCGCAGGAAAGACCGAGTGCGATGGGGATTCCGGCAGCCCCTCCCTGACTTGTCAGTACCCAGTAGACTGCCCACGGGACGAGCCCGAGCGCCAGCATCAGTGCTCCCATCGGCCTTGCCTTCCGTTCGAGTGGCTCCGGGCTGGCCATGTGTTGCCGTGACATCGTTCTTTGGTCCTCCCTTGCTACTGGCTGGGGAGCCGGCCGCCAGCCGTATGCAACTGATGCTCGCACATCTTCTCACGGGCCAATTGATAGGTCAATACTGCACTGTCAACGTGCGAGTTCAATGTCCTGAGCTTCACTGTCGTCGGAGCCACGTCGTGTGTTAGGATACGCGGCGCCGGAGAACCACCGGTTGGAGGAGGCGAGATGAAGGCTACCGAGGGAACAGTCGGCAGGGTCTTCGTTCTGCTGCTCGAAGACGGCGACCTGATTCCTGACTGCATCGAGCAGTTCGCCAGGGAGAAGAACGTTGCGGTGGGGTACGTGCTCCTCGTCGGGGGCATGGGGGCCGGTTCCGTGGTTTCGGGCCCTCGAGACTTCGTGGCGATGCCCCCGGACCCGCTGTTGCTCCCGGTCGATGGGCCGCATGAGGTCATCGGTGTTGGGCTACTTGCGCCTGACGATGGCGGAACGCCCCGGCTTCATATTCATGGAGCGCTCGGCCGCGCGGGGAACACTCTCACCGGATGCCTGCGCGACGGTGTAAGGATATGGTTCATGGCCGAGGCCATTCTCTGCGAGATGGTGGCTGCTTCTGTGAAGAGACAGCCGGACCCGCGCAGCGGCCTGTCACTGCTGAATTTTGACTGAGGCGGTGCGCGAGTGTCGGGCGCCAGCGCGATGCCGGCGCGTCAGCACGGGAAGTACCGCCCTGGCCCTTCCTCGACATCGCTGGAACGAGATGATTCCGCAGTCGGCCGCGGAAGCCACGAAGCGTGGCTTCTGCCGGAGGTCACACTTCAGCCAGAAGCCCCAGAGCCCCCAGTACGTCTCTAAGCTGCGTTCGTGCCTTCTCGCTCAGTGGACCAACGGGCTTCCTCGCAGGGCCGACATCCAACCCTGTCATCTGGAGCGCTTCCTTGACGACGGCCGGGAACGTCCCGAGAGAGAACGCAGCCCTGAGGGGTGCAAGGGCTGCCTGCGCGGCCCGCGCTGCGTTCAGGTCGCCCGACACGTAGTGCTCGTATATGCTCGCCACGAGACGTGGTGCGACGTTACCCGTCGCTGCAATCGCACCCGAACCGCCGTACATCAGTGTGGCAAAAATCAGGGTGTCGCGTCCGGCGAGTACGTGGAAATCCCGCCCGGCGCTTGCGATGTAGGCAGCCGTAAGGGAGAAGTCGCCGCTGCTGTCCTTGATGCCGACTATGTTATCGATACGTGACAGCCGCGTGGCAAGGTCGACTGAGATCTGTATGCCCGTGCGTCCGGGGTTGCTGTACAGGAGCAGGGGCAGGCGGGTGGACGCTGCTATGTCGCGGTAGTGTTCGTATAGCTCGTCCTGAGTGGGTGAGATGAACGTAGGGGTGATAACGGACACCGCATCCGCCCCTGCCTCCTCTGCCATTCGAGTCAGTCGAATCGCTTCGCCGGTGGTTGTTGCGCCGGTGCCGGCGTAGACAGGCACCTTGCCGGCGGCGGCTTCCACGACGACCTCTATCGCGCGTCTCTTCTCATCGTGGTCGAGCGCAAAGTACTCCCCCTGGCTGCCCAGTACGAAGAGGCCATGCACTCCGGCCTCGAGCAGTCTCGCCGCGAGAGCTCGCAGCACAGTCTCATTCAGATGGTCCTGTTGGTCAAACGGAGTGACCATGGCAGGCACAACACCATACGGCACGAAGCTCATAGCTGTTCTCCTTGTACCAGTTCTCGGTCGTAGTGTAGGCTGCCATTGTAGCGGAATCAACGCGTGGCCCGGTGAAATCGGGGCGTGTATGCTTCCGCTGTCACGGGGAATGGCCGCTTGCGCCGTTCCGGGCGAAGGAGTAGCGAGTGTCCGCCGAACGCAGTGCTGTGAATGTCCTGTTCATCTGCCGGGGAAATCTGTGCCGCTCCCCGATGGCCATGGCCCTCTTGCAGTCACGTCTCGAAAGGGAAGGCCTGGCGGGCCGCGTGGTGGGTGACTCGGCGGGATACTATGATTGGGGGCCGTTCCCGAGGGAGGCGCATCCCTTCGCGCGCCGGGCGGTGCAGGAACTCTGTGGCAGTGACATGCTTGCCGCCCACTCGGCCCGGAGTTGGTCGGTGGAACAGGTGGGCCGGGCCACGTATGTTGTTGTCGCAGAGGAGTGGATGCGTGCGGACTTCCCCGCAGTCAAGGTCATGACACTCAAGGAGTTCGGGGGTGAGAAGGGGGATGTGGAAGACCCCTACGGTGGCGACTTCACAGAGTTTCTTGCCTGCGCGGAGGAGATTCAAGGCCTTCTCGAAGCAGGGATGCCGCGAATTCATGTCCTGCTTGGCCTCCCGGGTCGGCCGTGACAAATTGATGTCCGGCGTCGCGGCCTCGCCGGCTGTCTCGCGTTGTGCGAGTGCCTTCTCCCCTGCCGTGAAGCAGTCGTCCTGGCGGCGTTTGCCTGCGCCCTGCCCACGCTCTACAATTGGCGGCCGTGTCTATTCAGTGCCTGGCCGGTGACCCGATGCCATGAATGCATATGCCGTTGTGGTGCTGGCGGCACTGGTCGCACAGTTCCTGCTGCACACCGTTGCAGACGGGCTGAACGTAGAGGCTCTCGGACGCGCGGCCCCCGGCGCAGTCAAAGACCTGTACTCCGAGGAGGACTACGAGCGGTCAGGGCGCTATGTCAGGGCTGCGACCCTGGTTCAGGTGCTCGAACGGGCACTGCTTCTCGCGGTCGTCCTTGCCTTCTGGTTCCTCGGGGGCTTCGGCTGGCTGGACGCTCAGGTGCGTGCGACGATTGACGGCGATGTGCTGCGGGGCTTGCTCTACGTGGGTAGCCTCATGGCGGGATACGCCGCTATCGGCCTGCCTTTCGACGTGTATCGGACCTTCGCAGTGGAGCAGCGCTTTGGCTTCAACAGGACCTCACCGGCCACATTTGTGTCCGACAGACTCAAGGAGTTGGCCCTGGTAGTGCTCATCGGTGGCGCGTTGCTGGCTGGCGTCCAACTCCTCTTCCTGCACGCGGGAGGAGCCGCATGGCTCTGGTGTTGGGTGGTGGTCATCGGGTTCTCCTTGCTGACCCAGTTGATAGCGCCGGCTCTAATCCTTCCTCTGTTCAACAAGTTCACTCCCATGCCGGATGGCACGCTGAGGAATGCGATTCTGGACTATGCTCGCTCGGTGCGCTTCCCGGTGGAGAATGTGTACGTAATCGACGGTTCGAGACGCTCGTCGAGGGCAAATGCGTATTTCACGGGCCTTGGCCGCCACAAGCGCATCGCGCTGTACGACACGATGGTCGACCAGCACACGGTTCCCGAGGTCGTCGCAGTGCTTGCCCATGAGGTGGGGCATCATCGGCGACGGCATGTCATGAAAGGGCTGCTGCTCGCCGCGGCGCATGCCGGTGTTGCCCTTTATCTGCTGTCCTTCTTCCTGGGCCGTCCCGGCCTGTATGCCGCCTTCTTCCTGTCCGAGCCCTCCGTGTATGCGGGCCTGGTGTTCTTCACCCTGCTCTACACGCCGATAGACGCCGTGCTCTCAATGGGACTGAATGTTTTGTCGCGCCGGAACGAGTACGAGGCGGACCGCTTCGCTCTCGCAACGGCCCCGGGGCCTTGTCGCCTGCCGGATGCTCTGAAGAAGCTCGCGGTGGTGAATCTCTCGAACCCGAATCCGCATCCCTTCTATGTTTTCGTCAACTACTCACATCCTCCTCTCGGCCTGCGCCTGCGTGCTATTGACGAGTACCTGCATTCTCCGGACGTGTCCGGGCGCCGGACGCCGGCAGCCGCCTGATGAGTCCATGCAGCCATTGCTCGCGGTCCTGGTCTCGACATGGCCGGGGCGCTTCGCGTAGTAGACTACTCGTGGAGCACATACCTGAAGAGCTCCCGTCGTTGCTCAGAGGCCATAGGCAACGTGGTGTGATTCGGGTTTGGAGTCAGCCCTGAGAGGCTTCCGGCTTTCTTGATGGTACAGAGAGAGAAGGACTGCGCAGCCCGGGTGCCTGAAGGCGTACCAGGCGGGCTGCCCGAAACGTGGCAGGGAGTAGCCGTTTACGGTGACGTCCGGTGGGCCACGACGTTGGAGACAAGGCGGGTTCGGAGGGGTGACGAGTGAAGGGAGGGTGGTTCCTCGCGTACGCGCTGTTTGTGTCTCTGGTTGAGCAAGGGGTGCTTCTGTTCGTCCTCCTCTGGTTGCTCCCATCAGCCGGCCTGAGAGTCCCTCTCTGGGTCACTGTCATCCTGGCCGTCCTGCTGGCAAGCTATTCGGTCGTACTGACGCGCATCAACATGAGGACCCTTGGACGGAAGCCTCTACTTTCGCCTGATGTTGGGGCACACGGACGTGTCGTGAGCCCCCTGGCGCCGCGGGGCTACGTGCGAGTGGGCAACGAATTGTGGGAGGCGGTATCGGAAGGCCCGTCGATTGCCGAGGGAGAACAGGTCGCTGTCGTGCGTGTCGAGGGACTACGGTTGTTCGTGGTGCTTGCGGCCGATGAGCAGCCGGAATCTTGACTCCGGGGCCGCGACTGTGATGGCTGCCGCTGTCTGGGAGT
>CAZQML010000093.1:0-5396 GCA_964594245.1 uncultured Dehalococcoidales bacterium
GGGTATTGAAACTAAGTGCTTGACGGTTTGGGAGTATACGTGACTTTCAGCGGCGCGCCGCTTCTCGATCCGCTGTACTGCCTGACGAATCAGAACATGCCGAGGGTGGCAGTCGATACGCAGGATGGTGAAGAAGGGCCATGCATGATGGTGTTGAACCATGGCTCGTGGCTGGTTGTGGCTGACGAGGCAGATGTGTGGGCGCGCTCGTCCTATTTCAGCTATGGCGACGTGGACTTCGACGGCAGTTGGGATGAGGGTGAGCCACAGGGTCCGCTGCCGGTGGCGGCCACGTGTCGCAAAGGGAGGGGGAAGGTCGTTGCGGTGTCAGACGCCAGCCTGCTCATCAACGGCATGCTCCCGGCAGGGGACAACCTGCGCTGTATCCAGGAAGTCACGCAGGGCGATGTGCTCATCGACCAGGTTCATCTGCCGGACCCGGGCGTGGACCGCGGGAAGCGCTACGTCCTGGGGCTTCGCTCGGCGCTGAGAACGACTGCCGCCGTAGCCGCTGTAGTGCTGGCGGTAGTCGGCTTCGCAGTACTGCACGCATGCTATAATCGCCAACGGCGCTATGAGAACTGAGCTGCAAGAGGTGTCCCTGCACATCGTGGAGGAGGTCGACCGTGTCGTGGTCGGCAAGGCGGAACTGAAGAAGCTGTTGCTGGTGGGGCTGCTCTCGGGTGGGCATGTGTTGGTGGAAGGGTTGCCGGGCACGGCAAAGACGACCACGGCCAGGGTCTTTGCGCACGCGGTTGGCGGGGACTTCAAGAGGATACAGTTTGCCCCCGACACGCTGCCGGGTGACGTGACCGGGTTCTATTTGTACCAGCCGAACGGCGACTCCAGCTTCGTCAAGGGACCGTTGTTCGCGAACTTCGTCCTGGCGGATGAGTTGAACCGCACGACTCCGAGAACGCAGGCGGCTTTGATTGAGGCGATGCAGGAAGGGCAGGTAACGGTGGACGGCGTAACGCACCCGCTGCCGCGGCCTCTAATGGTGATTGGATGTCAGTTGCCCTACGGTGGCCCGGGGACATATCCACTGACATCGGTACAGGCCGACCGGTTCATTCTCAGGGTGTGGAGTGGCCTCCCTGACATTGAGGATGAGAGGCGCATCCTGACCGGAATCGATGTCATTGAGAGAGGCGACGTGACGGCTGTCGCGAGCCCGGGGGACATCCTCGCCCTGAGACAAGAAGTGGTGGGCACCCATGTCTCCGACGCCGTCGCGGACTACGCTCTGGCCCTTGTTGAGCACGTCCGGCGGAACGAGGCCACAATGGCGCCGTTGAGCCCCAGGGCCACGATTGGACTCTACAAGACGGGACGCGCACTGGCATTCCTATCGGGGCGCGACTATGTGCTTCCAGACGACATCAAGTATCTTTTCCCGTACGTCGCCTTCCACCGGGTTGTCTTGAGCGCGGAGGCGGAGGCTGCCGAGGTGAGTGTGGAGAGCGTGCTCCGTGCGGCGGTCGAAGAGGTCCCTGTCCCGAGAGAGCTGTGAAGACCAGCGTGCCCGGGGTCTTCCGATTGTGAATCCGGACGGACGCAGGACTGAGTCATTGGCGTCAAAACGTGCACTCTCCGTGGTTTCTGGTCTACGCCGCCCGCTTGCCACGCTCCTTCTGCTATACCCTGCGGGCGCACTCGTTGCCGGCTCGCAGCTTGACGGGGTGACCACTGCCGTTGCCGCCCTGGTTCTGGCCGTCGCCCATGCCACGTGCGTCCTGCTGCCGTGGCGCCCCGGATGCCTGGTGACCGGTGTGACATGTGTGCTGGTGATTCCCATCGTACTGCAGCCGCAACTGGGAGCCGCGGCTGTTGTGGCAGCGGTGCCTGCGCTGCCTTCGGTGGCCGCGGGGCTTCAAGGAATGGCGCGCGTGACAATCCCGGACGAGGCTGACGAGCGTCCGGCGCTGTCTCGCCTCGGCCGCTCTGTTCTACTGGCGCTGGGGGCATTGAGCGTATTCGCGGTCTTCGTGTCGTCCTCCGCACTGCTGTGTGGCTGTGGCCTGCTGGGACTCCTGCTGGGCGGCGCAGCGCTTGTCGCAGTCAGGCGTCTGAGGGGAGGGCCGCTATGTGTGGACGCCGCCTCGGCTTCGGTCGTCGTTGGAAAGCCGGTGAAGGCTCGCGTGCCGGTGGTGTCTCGGGATAGGTTGCGTGTGCACGTGTGGCTGGGCAGCGTTGCAGGAGGTGTCGTCGTGACGCCGGAGCGGTTCAGCCTGGAGTCGTCAAGTGCGACGTTGACGGTGGAAGTGACCCCTTCCCTTGGCGGCCCGACGGTCATCAGAGTAGTCTCCGTGGTCTCGGATGGCTGGGGCTTGCTGTGCGTGAGACAGGAGTTGACGGTGCTTCACATCGATGTGATACCACGGGCGCGGGTTGCCCGTCGGGCGGCCCGTGTCTTCCTGGAAGGAGGAGGAAACGCCAGTGGGCTTTCTACGCCGGCGCTTTCAGGCGCGGTGCGTCGCTTCCTGTCTTCGAGAGGGGGAGGAGTGGAGTATCTCTCCAGCCGGCTGTACGCCTCCGGGGACAGAGCGACGGATATCGACTGGAAGCACACGGCGAAGCTGCAAACGCTCACCGTGAAGACCTACGCGGATGACTCGAATCAGTCCGGGCTGCTAGCTGTGAATCTTGTCGTCTCCGATGCTGAGGAGGCGGACCGCCTCGTGTACGAGCTGCTTTCCGCGGCACTGACTGTCGCGCAGATGTCGCTAAGGTGCTCAATCGCCTCATACGATGAGGGGGAGGTTCACACCCTGAGCGCCCCCCTGGACGGGAAGGAGTTGGTGAAGCAGGCGCTGGCCGTGGGACGAGAGCTTGTGCCCGGGCCCCGGTGGAGTCGGGTGCTGAAGGTGGTCAGCCTGCATGATATTGCCCTCGCAAGGGCGCGTCTTCAGGGGGTCGAGAGCGACGCAGGGGTAGGACTGTGGGAGATTCTCGGCCTGGAGGAACAGGCCCTCGTGGGCCTGGTCGGCGCGCACCCGGCCAGCTCTATTCTGGAGACGGGCCGACGCCGCTACTCTCCGGGGTGGCTGGTCGCTATCAGCAACATGAGCCATGACGCTGAGGCGGTGGCGACGGGGATTCGCAAGATTGAGCGACGAGGAGTGCGAACCCTCGTGCTGAACATCGGCTCGGAGGCATCGTGAGGGACAGACAGCGTGCTTGAGCGTGTAAGCGGTCCCCCGGACCTGAAGCTGCTCGATGTGGGCGAGCTGAAGGAGCTGTGTGCCGACTTGCGGGCGAAGCTCGTGCAGACTGTTACCGAGACCGGGGGGCATCTTTCCTCGAATCTCGGGGCCGTCGAGCTCACGGTTGCCCTGCACCGCGTCTTCGATTCCTCGGTCGACCGCATAGTGTGGGATGTCGGGCACCAGAGCTATGCACACAAGCTCCTCACCGGAAGGGCGGCGCGCTTCAACACCTTGCGGCAGTATGGTGGACTCTCAGGTTTCCCGGAGCCGGCGGAGAGCGTGCACGACGCATTCGTGGCCGGACATGCGGGAACCAGCATCTCGGCGGCGATGGGGATGGCAATGGCCCGCGACCGGGCGGGCGACAAGTACGACGTCGTCGCCGTCGTCGGGGACGGCGGCCTGACCTGCGGGATGGCCTACGAGGCGTTGAATCACGTGGGCCATGCGGGGACGCGGCTCATTGTGGTCCTGAATGACAATGGCATGTCCATCTCTCCGACGGTGGGTTCGCTGGCTCGGCGACTGCACATGCTCAGGACCGGCCCCGCGTACTCGCGGCTCAAGTCGCGAATTAACGACGCTCTCCGCGGGCTGCCGAAAGGGCGAAGCCTCAGGTGGGTGTTGAGGAGGCTCAAGGCGGGCGCCAGGGCGGTGGTTGCGCCTGTCACGCTGTTCGAGCAGCTCGGGCTGACCTATCTCGGTCCCGTTGACGGCCACGATATCGAGTCGCTGGAAAGCTCTCTCCGGCGCGCCCGTACTCTGCGGCGCGCCTCCGTGGTGCACGTCGTGACTCGAAAGGGAAAGGGGTACGGCCCTGCGGAGGCGGACCCTGTCGGCTATCACGGGCTTGCGCCGAAGGGCGAGCGCGATGGGGCAGGGGAGACGTTCAGCGACGTATTTGCCGACGCCCTGGGGAGTCTGCTGCGCGAGGACCCTCGCGTGTCAGTCATCACGGCGGCGATGCTTGACGGCACAGGCCTGAAACGTGTTGAGGTGGAGTTCCCTGGAAGGGTGTTGGATGTTGGCCTCTCCGAGGAACACGCGGTGACGTTGGCGGCGGGGCTGGCGGTGGGTGGGATGAGACCTGTTGTGGCCATCTATTCGACCTTCCTGCAGAGGGGGTTCGACCAGATGGTGCATGACGTCTGCCTGCCGGGTCTGCCGGTAGTGTTCGCTCTGGACAGGAGTGGTATTGTCGGGGGGGGATGGAAAGACTCACCAGGGAATCTTCGACCTCGCGTATCTCGGGCTCATGCCGCACATGACCGTGGCTGCACCCCGCGATGGGGAGCAACTGCGGCGCATGCTCCGGTGGGCCGTCGAGTCCACCGGCCCGGTGGCGCTGCGCTATCCGCGGGCGCGCGTACCCGGGGCCATAGCTCCACTGCATGATTCTGCGGCCTTCAACGGAAAGGCTGAGATGCTCAGAGATGGCAAGGACGTCCTGATTGTCGCGCTGGGGGCGATGGTGCTTCCTGCCGTGCAGGCGTCGGATGCGCTGCGCTCCCGGGGGATCGAGGCGGCTGTAATCGATGCGTGTCTTGCCAGACCACTGGACCGCGAGCTGCTCTGCCGGGAGGCAAGCCGCTGTGGGATGGTGGTCACGGCCGAGGAGCACGTTCGCAGCGGCGGATTCGGGTCCATGCTTCTTGCTGCCCTGCAGGATGCCGGACTGCATCGTATTCGCGTCGCCCGGGTGGCGTTGCCCGACGAGTTCATCCCGCACGGCGATAGAGAGCGTCTGCTGTCGGCATACGGGCTTGATGCTGCGGGTATCGAGAAGGCGAGCCTGGCGCTACTCAGTGACGCGTAGCTGGCAGAATTGAGGTAGTGAGGGAGGCAGCAATCCCCGGCGGCAGCACTCGACGATTCAGCCGGCCACGATAGTGGCTTCAATTCGGTCGACCAGGACAATGGCTTCAGCCGCAATCTGATGGGGTGGTGGGTCGTTCGTGAACGGCCCATGGTCGCCCTTGGATGGGGGGGTGGTCCGAATGTAGGGGCGGACCTCCGTGTCCGCCCGTGTGCTGTGGCGGGTTTGTTTCGGGCGTAGGGGCAGGTTGCACGTGCCCGGTGGGTGTGGAGTGGTCCGAATGTAGGGGTCGTTCGGGAAGGACCCGGCTGCCGATGAACGTCACGGCGGCAGCCGGCGGTTGCCCGTGGGAACATGGTAGTGATTCCGAT
>CAZQML010000094.1:0-4091 GCA_964594245.1 uncultured Dehalococcoidales bacterium
CCATGAGCAAGCTTGAATACCTTCTTCATCCACAGTCGGTAGCCGTTGTCGGAGCGTCGGATGATGAGGACAAGTACGGCCACAAGGTTCTGCGGAACATCGTTGATGCGGGCTACCGTGGCCGTGTCTACCCGGTGAACCCGAACGCGGATACCGTTCTTAGACTCAAGAGCCACCGCTCGCTGGCCGATATCCCTGAGCGTCTGGACCTCGCTTTCATCGTCATCCCGGCGCGACTGGTCGTGAATGCCGTGAGAGATGCCGTGGCCGCAAAGGTCCGCAGCCTCGTCATCATCACGGCGGGCTTTGGCGAAACCGGAGATGAGGGCAAGCGGATGCAAACAGAGATCCGCGAACTCAGCACACGGGCCGGCATTCCCACGGTCGGCCCGAACTGCATGGGCATATGCTCCTTCCCCGTGCACCTATCCGCCACGATGGAATCTCTCCGGAGCGAGCCGGGACACGTGTCCTTCATATCCCAGAGCGGGACCTACGGCATCACGACGCTCAATTATGGCCTTCGTATGGGAGTGGCCTTCAACGCATTCATCAGCAGCGGCAACGAGGCGGTCACACACTTCTCCGATTACCTCGAATACCTGGGGGATGACGCGGACACACACGTCATCATGGGCTACATTGAGAGCCTCCGCGACGGGCAGAGGTTCGCCCGTGTCGCGAGGGAAGTGACGAAAAGAAAGCCTGTCGTTGTCATGAAGTTCGGTCGCACGAAGAAGGGCTCGATGGCCGCCACGTCGCACACCGGCGCAATGGCCGGCTCCCACGCTGTATACAGCTCCGCCTTCCGCCAGGCCGGCGTCATCGAGGTGACGCGCACGCAGGACCTGCTCAACACCGCAATGGCGCTGTCGATGCAACCTCCGCTCAAGGGACCACGTATTGTCTCGGTGGGAGCGAGCGGCGGGTTCGCAGTGGCGGTCACGGACTACCTGGAGGAGCACGGCCTGGAGGTTCCGACGTTCAGCGATGAACTCCAGCAACGCCTGCGCCACGAGGCAGGAACCATGCCCTACGCTTCGGTGAGGAACCCCATCGACCTTGCAGCCGACCTCAGGCCCGCGCCGCTGCTCAAATGCATAGACCTCGCCCTGCAGCAGGATGTTGTCGACGGAGCCATCGCTGCCCTGCCTACCCGCCCATTCCCTCCCACAGAGCACACGATTAAGGAACTCGAGCGAATGCAGCACGAGTCCGGCAAGCCACTCCTCATCTGCTACTACGCCCGCCCCGATGGAGTGGACGTTATCCGGCGAATGACTGCACAGATTCCTGCCTACGGGAGCCCGGAGGAAGTGGGCCAGGTCATGGTCGGCCTCCACCAGTACGGCGACTATCTCAAGCGCGTTGGCTGTTTGCCCCGTTGACGTGGTGCGTGACTGCCTCTTGATTGCCGTCCGGCCACGCTTGCGTGCGGGACTTGACCCCACAGACCATTTGCATCAGAATTGCGCCTGTATCGGCATCGCATGCAACACGTGGCAGTCTGCCCTTTCTGAATGAGGCCAAACTTGGGTCTAACAGCGCTCCTCCGGCAGTGTCGCGGTTGTGAACGCGTGCGAAGACGCCCATGAGGAGGACCGCTGAATGAATCCCCTTAGGCACATGTTTCGGCCGCAGTCGGTCGCCGTGGTCGGCGCCTCGGAAGACCCCGCCAAGTGGGGGTACGGGGTCCTCAACAACATGACCCAGGGGGGATTCGCGGGACGCGTCTACCCGGTGAATCCGAACGCCGACACCGTTCTCGGCCAGACAACGTACAGGTCCCTGAGCGACATCCCCGAGCCGGTTGACCTTGCCTTCATCGTCATCCCCTCTCCTTTCGTCCTCTCAGCCGTCAGGGAGGCCGTCGCCGTCGGCGTCCGCAGCCTCGTCATCATAACTGCAGGCTTCGGAGAGACCGGCGTGGAGGGCAGGAAAAGGGAGGCGGAGATCCGCGGACTGTGCCAGGAAGCAGGCATTCCGACCGCCGGCCCCAACTGCATGGGCCTGTGCAGCTTCCCCGCAAAGCTCGTAGCCACAATGGAGCCGCTGGAGAGCGAGCCGGGGAATCTCTCTTTCATCTCACAGAGCGGGACCTACGGAGTCACCACTCTCAACTACGGTCTGCATCAGCACATACCGTTCAACACGTTCATCAGCAGCGGCAACGAGGCGGTGACACGGTTCTCAGACTACCTCGAGTACCTCGGAGAGGACGAAGACACACGTGTCATCATGGGCTATATCGAGAGCCTGCGCGACGGGAAGAAGTTCATGCAGGTCGCGAAGGAAGTGACGAAGAAGAAGCCCGTCGTCGTGATGAAGTTCGGACGGACTGACGACGGCACGCGTGCGGCCGCGTCCCACACCGGCGCACTCGCCGGGTCCAACGCCATCTACACGTCCCTCTTCAAGCAATGCGGCGTTATCGAGGTAACACGTACTCATGACCTGCTCAACGTGGCAATGGGCTTCGCGATGCAGCCGCCGCTGAGAGGCAACAGGATAGCCATCGTCGGGCCCAGCGGAGGATTCGGCGTCGCGACGACCGATTTCCTCGCCGAGCACGGCCTTCAGGTGCCGGAGCTCGATTTCATGCTCCAGCGCAGACTCCGAGAGGAGGCGGACGCGCTGCCATTCGCGTCCCTCCGCAACCCTATCGACCTCGCGGCCGACCTGCGTCCCGACCCGCTGCTCAAGTGCGCGGAAGTAGTCCTTGGACTGGACATGATTGACGGTGCAATCATCGGGCTTCATTCACGCCCGTTCCCTCCGAACGAGCGTCTCCTGCGCGGGCTGGAGGAGATTCAGCACGAGACAGGCAAGCCTGTGACCATCTGCTACTTCTCCCGGCCCGACGGCATAGACGTGGTCCAATCCATGACCCGCACCCTTCCCATATACCGCAGCGCAGAGGACGTCGGCCAGGTGATGTCCTGTCTCTGGCAGTACGGGCGGCGGTTGAACGGCCTCAGGGGAGAGTGAGACACGCGGGGCGACTATTCTACTGCCGCCAAGAGGATAAGCCGGGCGTCATCCACCGTGACCTGTCCATCCCCGTTCACGTCCATTGAAGCGTCGGGCGGAAGCGCACCTTTCGCCATCTTCAAGGCGATGAGCGCGTCGAGCTCTGTGGCAGAATCGGGCGTGAAAGGTGCCCGAGGAGGCGCCTGCCCGCGAGACTGGAGGCCCGAGGGCTCGATGGACTCCGCAGGGGCACCGGACTCGATCGGCAGTACGGCAAATCCCACCGTATCCGAGACCGTCTGCCCGGCAGCCTTGACCTCGACGGTGATTGCCCACGTGCCAGCGTCACCAGCCTCTGCCTGTCCAAGCTGCATGGAGTAGGCGCCGGCCATAAGGTAGACGCTCTCGGAGCCCGAACCACGCGGTCCATCGATAATCAACGTGACCTCGCAATCCGCACCAACCTCTATCCATACGGTCGTGTTTTCGCCAAGGAGGTAGCTCCCGCCGGGAAGTCCGATTCCCCTGCCCCCCTTGTCGGTCCACACGTCCACGACAAGGGGGCCGGACAACGCCACATCGCCCACTGTAAAGACCACAACATCGGACGCATATGTGGTTCCCGACACTGCATCAACCGACACCTGCCACGTGCCAACAAAGTTGTCGCCCGTCTCTTTCGGCGCTATCTGGTATCGTTCTCCCGCCACCATCTGAGCGTCCATCAGCGCCGAGGGCTCGCCCCCCTCAGGACGAACTACAATCGAAGCGTAGCAATCCCACGTGGACCTTATGTAAACAACCACCTGGTCGTTGCTTGAAAAAGTGCCCCCGTACGCCCCGGGGCCCTTACCTCCCTTGTCCGTCCACACATCAACCGCAAACGGAGTCGACTGCGAGGAATCGCCACCCGGCTGCAGGGCTCCGTCGTCCGCGGGCAGGGCGGCAGTATCCACTCCGCCGGCATGAGCGGAGTGGCCCACGGCCGCACTGGCTCGCTCCAATGCCCCTGTTCCACCAGCGCAGAGGACGACAGCACAAAGCACGGGCACAACCCGTCGAAGCCGCATTTGTCTTCTCAACGTGTTCACTCTTACTTCCTATTACGGGAACAACACCAC
>CAZQML010000095.1:0-18236 GCA_964594245.1 uncultured Dehalococcoidales bacterium
GAGGAGAACGGCGCAGGGTATGTACGCGACGCCCAGTATCGTCCACCACTTGGTCGCATCCAACAACAGGAAAGCAGCGAGAATGAACGGGAGCAGGCAGTAACCCAGCCAACTGAAGGACCAGGATGGCGCTCTTCGCGACACGGTGTGATAGAGGCCCACGGCTGTGGCCAGCACACAGGCAATGCCGCAGGCAGCGCCGTATCGGAAAGATACCGTGAGCAGCATAGCCACCACCAGGTGTGGCAATGACGTGAGGAAGGCGTCCTTCCAGGTTCCCTTCGAGTGAATGCGAAGCAGGTCCTCTGAAATCAGTTGAGCGTTGCCGAAGGATTCGACGGCTGCGTCGCAGGCCTCCTCTTCGCTCAGGCCATGCCACCTCAGGTAGCAGCTGTGGTCTTCGAGGTGCGCACGGAACTCCCTGGCGATTGCCTGACGCGTGCGCGAATCGATCTTCAGGCTGCCGCACAGAGCAGATACGTAGTCGGCCGGATTCCTGTGCATCTGACTCTTGTCACGCAGTCTTGGCTTCCAGTACGGACCTGACCGCGGCCGAGAAGTTGCTCCACGTAGTCCGCTGGCGCGAGAGCGCCTCCATGCCTCTGGGAGTTATGTAGTAGTAGCGTCGCTCCTGCCCGCCCGGAAGGGTCCGCCATCTTCCCTCGATAAGGCCGTCCTTCTCCATCCTGTGGAGCGCGGGGTAGAGTGTGCCTTCACGAAAGTGGAAGTACCCGCTGCTGCGCTTTTCCAGTTCTCTGATGAGTTCGTATCCGTACGTTGGCCCATTGCTGATAACGCTCAAGACCAGGCCGTCGGTACTGCCTTTCAGAAGCTCTCTTTCGTAGCTCGTTGTCCTGCCCCCCTGCTCCTCTATGTGGGCCTTACACTAACAGTGACAAAATGGCCTGTCAATCGGGCTCGTGGTTTGCCGGGATGTGCCACAGTGACTAGAATACCTGACCTGCCGCAGGTGGCGGGAAGGGAGAGCGATGTCGGTATTAGATGAGTTTGTAGATAGAATCCACCAGACCGACGCCATGCAGGAGCTTGTGCGCAGCCTTGATGAGGAGCCGACAGCGCTTCTCATACGTGTATGCTCTAAGTACGAAGAGCTGGGTCGACCGGTTCCGGATCACTACCTCCAGATGACTGGATACTTCGGTGAGACCATGCTGCGTGTGCTCATTCAAGCCCGCATGATAAGCCGCCACGCCGGTGGCCGTGGCTCAATCTATGCGTATGAGCCGACCGCTGACGGGCTGGAGTTGCATCGCAGAATGCGCGAGGAACGGCCACAGTGAATGAGGTCTTCGACACTCATGCACATCTGGACCAGATTGGCGAAGTCGATTCCTGCCTCGACCGGGCTCGTGAGGCCGGCATGGTCGGTGTTATCGCTGTGGGCACCGACATGTCCTCGAACGAGAATATCCTTCGCATAGCCGAGCGCTGGAGGGGATTCGTGTATCCGGCTCTCGGACTTCATCCCTGTCACCTCGTTGGCTTCGATGCGGCACGCATTTCGCGGGAACTGGCGTTCATTGAGGACAATCTTGAGGCAGCCTGTGCGGTCGGCGAGATCGGTCTTGACTATCACAAGAGGACGGTCATGGACGTCCCGAAAGAGTTTCAGAGAGAGGTCTTTGGCGAGCTGTTGTCATTGGCCAAACGACGACAGCGCCCGGTCCTTGTACACAGTCGCTATGCCTGGACCGATGCACTTCGTCTGGTTGTTGAGGAAGGAACGTCCAGAGCCGTATTTCACTGGTTCACTGGCCTTGCCGGCGTGCTGCGGGGTATAATAGACGCTGGCTACTATGTGTCTGCGACTCCCGCTGCCGAGTATCACGAGGAGCACAGAAGAGCCGTTCGAACGGCTCCACTCGAGCGATTGCTTCTGGAGACGGACGCTCCAGTGTGGTACGGCCGTGCCGAGAAGTATGAGTCATGTCCCGCGGATGTTCTGAGAAGCCTGCGCGCAGTCGTCGAGTTGAAGTGCGAGAGCGAGGACACGGTGGCGGCATACACAACGCGTGGGGCCAGGCGGTTGCTTGGCGAGGATGTCTCACCCGATAACGAGGAGGTTGCTTAACATGGTACAGGCCATAAGCGGTGAAGAGAACTTCAAGACTGCCGTGCTGCAGTCGGACACTCCGGTTCTCGTGGATTTCTGGGCGCAGTGGTGCGCTCCCTGTCTGGCTGCGGCCCCGGTGGTTGAAGAGCTTGCGAAGGAATACGATGGAAAAGTGGCCTTCGCCAAAGTAAATGTTGAGGACAACGGCATGATAGCCGCGAAGTACGGCATAGCTGCAATCCCAACCATGCTCATCTTCAAGAACGGGGCGCCCGTGAAGCAACTGGTTGGGCTCAAGCCGAAGAAAGAACTCAAGAAGATACTGGACGCCGCGCTCGGCGAAGAGCAGTAGCGGTCGCCGCGGTAGGCTGTTCCTCGCCGACCCTTGTCTGACCGACCTACACCGTGTACCCGGGGTCAGTAGGCACTGCAAGGCTCCAGTCGAGCAGTAGTCGGGCGATTGGAGATTGCGATACGAGGTCTGCGAAACCGGGGCTAAGCGACACGAGCAGCGTCAGAAGCAGCGCCCATCCCAGGGTGGCGACAATTGCTCCCACTGCAAGGCCGATGAGGCGGTCGACCATTCCGAGCGCCGTCATGTGGATTAGACGTGACAGCAGCGCCGCGAGAAGCGCCGCCACAATGAGCGTCGCAATCAGGACGACGGCATAGGCCGCAATCAGTGACCATGTCCCTCCGGAAGGCCACAGCAATGCAGCCACTTGTCGGTGGAGCGACCCCGCAATCACCAGCCCCCCGAGCAGCCCGGCAATGCCGATAACTGCCCTCACTATGCCCTTCCAGAAGCCGAATGCCGCAAGAAGGCATATGGTGACCGTAACCGCGACATCAAGCCATGTCATCTGGTAGCACCACCTCTAGAATCGCCGGCTCCTGCCGGGTTGCGTGTGATGTTGTTCTCTCGGCCAGGCGCCGTCGCATCTTGGGCTGAAGTCGGGGACGATGGCTGAAGCGATTCCTGCTGCGAGTGCAGCCACCTCACGAGCATCCACGCAGGAACGTGTCTGCCATGAAGCGGGAGAAGGGGAAGTCGAGTTGTCTGGACGGGACCCATCATTCCCTCTCAAGAGCAGTGCCGGTTCTCGTGGAATCGATGGCTCGATGTCGCGCAGCCAGCGATGTTCTTGGATCCTCTTGTCGGCTGCCGCAGACTCCGTCTACAGGACGCGCCTGAGTCTGGGGTTGGGGGTCACGCCAGGCATCCTTCCACGCTTGGCAATAGGCCTGCCGTCGACCTCATGCAGGTCTGCGGTGAAGTCCAGCGGCCGAGCGTCGCTGATATAGCTTCCAACGGCGAAGACGTCGACAGGTGCTCCCTCTTCGAGAAAGTAGCGGATTCTGTCGGGGTCCAGACCTCCGCTCACGGTAATTCGCACGTCCTTGAATCCCTCAAGGTCGAGCCAGGCCCTGACCTCCTTGACGAGGTCCGCAGTCACCCTGCCCCTTTCCGACGGCGTGTCGAGCCTCACTCCAGAAAGCCGGCCTTTCATTGCCTTCGCGACTGCCACGCTCTCGCGCACCTCATCTTCAAATGTGTCAACGAGGGCAATCCGGGGAACTTCCGGACTCATCTCCCTGTCGAATGCCAGGGTCGCTGCCGCCGTGGACCCCATGATGATGATGAGCGCGTGAGGGATGGTCCCCACCGGGTCCTTGCCGGCGAGTCTGGCTCCCGCAGTGCTTGCACAGCCACTGCACCCGCCGACGGTCGCAGAATAGTCCATTACTGCCACGGTAGAGGGATGGACGTGGCGTGCCCCAAAGCTCAGTACCGGCACACCTCTAGCTGCGTGGACGCACTCTCTTGCTGCACTTGCCCACCCACTACAGTGAGCGAGAATCCCCAGGTAGGCCGTCTCGTGTATGGCGAAACTCTGGTATGGCGCAGTGATTCGGAGTGCTATCTCTTTTCTGGTGATCGGCTGGCCCTCTTCCAGCGCCCACACCTCCGCGCCCCCATCGGGCAGCACACGGTTCAGCAGTGTCTTCACTTCTTCGATTCCGCACAGAATGCCGTCGCGCCGCGGAAAGACCTCCATGGTCACGACAGGGTTGATGCCCTCTTTCTTAAGCACCTCCACTGTACGGAGGAAGTACACGTCGGCCGTGTCGCCCCTGAGCCAGCTGTCAGGGATGTCCCACTTCGGCGTTGGCGGCCGAACGCTCTCAGAGGTGATAGTGACTCCAAGGACCCTCTCCATGTGCTCCAGTGCGAAAGCATGGTTCTTCTCGTCGAAAGACGCGACGCAACTGCCTGGGACCTCCACAACATAGCCCCGGTCCCGGGCGTCCGCCACGGTGTGCAGCACGCATATGTCCGTGCACACGCCGCACACAACCAGCGTGTCAATGTCCATCTGACGCAGCAGCTGGTCCAGGTTGGTGCCGGAGAACGCGCTGAAATGCTGCTTGGCGACCGTTGTCTGCGGGTAGTCCGCGAGTTCCGGCACGATTTCGGCCTCTTCGGTTCCTTCAACGCAGTGAGGGGGGAACCGCTCGAACTCCGGGTCATCGGGTGCGTGCCTGTCACAGGCGCAGATGATATGCGACCCGCGCTCCAGCTCAGCTTTGAACAGGTCCAGGATGTGTGGGATGATTCTGCGCGCACGGGCACCGCAGAACAGCGGGTGTCCTTCCTCGAGGAATCCTCGAAGCATGTCCACTGCAAGTACGGCTCGTGCCATTTGTGTGCGCTACGCCTCCGTAGGACGGTGGAGAATCAATGTTTGAAATGCCTCGTGCCGGTGAAGACCATGGCAGCGCCGTGGCCGTCGACCGTCTCTATGACCTCGTTGTCCTTGACGGAGCCACCGGGCTCGATAATTGCGGTGATTCCGGCCTTGAGGGCCAGTTCAGGGCCATCTGCGAACGGGAAGAAGGCGTCGCTTGCCAGAACCGCTCCGGCGGCCTTGTCGCCCGCCGTCTTGAGGGCAATAGCTACAGACTCGACACGGGATGGCTGGCCTGCTCCCATGCCAACGAGCACCGAGTCCTTCGCGAGTACTATCGCGTTGGACTTGATCGCCTTGACGGCTCTCCACGCGAAGCGCAGGTCTTCGAGTTCGGAGGAGCTGGGCGCTCGTTTCGAGACCGTCTTCGGCGCCAGTTCCTCCTCACTCACGAAGTCGCGACTCTGGGCGAGGAAACCTCCTCTCACGTGCCGGAACTCCAGCTGCTCGTCCTCCGCCTCGGGAAACGGCACCTTGACGAGCCGCAGGCTCTTCTTCTGCGAGAGCAGGGCCACGGCGTCGGTCGAGAAGTCCGGCGCAATTACGGCGTCGAAATGCATCTTGTTTATCTCTTCTGCCGCCTCCATGTCTATGGGCCTGTTACTTGCCACCACGCCTCCGAATGCCGCAACGGGGTCGCCGGAAAGGGCCAGACGGTACGCTTCCGCCAGGGAGTCCCTGCTTGCCAGTCCGCAAGGATTGGTGTGCTTCAACACTGCCACGGTCGGCAGTGAGAATCCCGCAAGGGTGGACAAGGCGGAGTCGAAGTCGAGAAGGTTATTGAAGGACACCTCAGGGCCGCTGAGAGGGACCAGAGCTCCGAGGCCCTTGTCTCGGGACTTCACGTCCAGGGCAGTGTAGAAGCAGGCTTGTTGCCGCGGGTTCTCTCCGTAGCGCAACCCGTATGCTCTCTCGAGGGCGATAGTCATGTGCTCCGGGAACGTCTCTTCGGAGAGGTATCGAGAGATGGCAGTGTCGTAGGACGCGGTGTGCTGGAAGGCCTTCTGGGCAAGCTTCCTGCGGCTCTCGGCGCCCAACTCGCCATCTTTCATTTGCTGCAGAACCCAACCGTAGTCCTGGGGGTCCACGACGATGATGACGGAGTCACAGTTCTTCGCGGCGGAACGAATCATTGTGGGGCCGCCGATGTCGATGTTTTCGATGGCTTCTTCCAGGGTGACGCCGCTGCGTGTAACTGTCTCGACGAACGGGTAGAGGTTGACGACGACCAGGTCGATTGTCGCGATGCCGTTCTCCTCCAGGGCAGCCATGTGGGCCGGCACGTCGCGGCGGGCAAGTATGCCTCCGTGCACTGCCGGGTGGAGCGTCTTGACTCGGCCGTCAAGAATCTCCGGGAAGCCGGTGAGGTCCGAGATACTCGAGACCTTCACCCCTGCCTCATCAATCGCTTTCTTGGTGCCGCCCGTACTGTACAGATCGACATCAAGTTCACGGAGACCCCGTGCGAAATCAGTCACTCCTGTCTTGTTTGAAACGCTGAGAATGGCTCGCATTCTCCCTCCCTTAGTCCAAGATTACTCGCTCGCCGCCCTTGTGGCGAACGACACTGCCAATAGTGTACGCATTCGGGATATCCTGTGCCAGTTGCGCTGCCTGCTCCCGGGACGCGATGATGACCATGCCCGTGCCCATGTTGAACACGCGGTACATCTCGTCGGCATCGACGCCTCCCGCATCCTGTATGAGCCGGAATATGGCGGGCACATGCCATGAGCCGCGGTCGATGTGCGCTGCCAGGCCGGCGGGCAGGACTCGCGGCACGTTGCCGACGAAGCCTCCTCCGGTGATGTGTGCCAGCCCCTTGATGTTGCCAAGCAAAGGCCCGAGGAGCTTGTGGTACGCGCGATGCGGTTCCAGAAGCTCTTCACCCAGGGTCCTTCCTAGCTCAGCGAAGTGCCTTTCGAGCTGGTGGGGGTCACGATCGATGTCGAAGACCGAGCGGGCAAGTGAGTACCCGTTCGTGTGAAGGCCCGAGGAGGGAAGACCGAGAAGCACGTCGCCGACCTCGATGGAACGGCCGTCAATCATGTTGCGACGCTCCACTACCCCGACGATGAATCCCACAAGGTCGTACAGCCCCTTCGTGTAGAAGCCGGGCATCTCCGCCGTCTCGCCTCCTATGAGCGCGACGCCGTTCTCGCGACAGGCCCCGGCAAGACCGGAGACGATGTCTGCTACCTGAGCTGAGTCCAGCCTGTCCATCGCCACGTAGTCGAGGAAGAAGAGAGGCATCGCGCCGGAACACAGGATGTCGTTGATACAGTGGTTGACGATGTCATATCCCACGCTGCGATTTCGGCCGAGCGACGCAGCGATCTTCAGCTTCGTGCCTACGCCGTCACAACTGGAGACGAGAACGGGATCCTCGTAATCTCTGAGGTGGAACAGAGAGCCGAAAGAACCGACTCCCAATGTCCGGCCGTCAAGCGTTGTGCTCAGTGACTGCTGGATTCGGGACTTGACCGAATCAGCGTTCTCTACGTTGACGCCGGCGGTTGCATAGGAATGAGCTCGGGGATGCTGTTTGCGGTCTGCTTTCATGTCAACTCTCGGTTGCCAGTCCGGATAGTGCTATCTGCACCGGGAGCGGGTAGTTGCCGTCAGAGCAGGCGAGGCAGAGGAGGTCTCGAGGCAGCCCGACTGCCTCTATGAGGCCGTCGAGGCTCAAGTAGCCTAGAGAGTCGGCTCCGAGGTAGTCTCTGATTTCCGACGTACTCATTCTCGACGCTATCAGTTCCCACTCGGATGCCATGCCCACTCCGAGGGGACATGGGTGGCGGAGAGGTGGAGCGCATATTCTAAGGTGAACTTCGCTTGCACCTGCCTGCCTCAACAGACTCACGACGTGGGGAGTAGTTGTGCCTCGGACTATGCTGTCGTCCACGACGACAAGCCGCTTGCCTTTGATGAGGCTGGCGAGAGGGTTGAACTTGAGTTGCACGCGAAGGTCTCGCAGTCGTTGATCCGGGGCAATGAAGGTCCGGCCGACGTAGCGGTTCTTGAGGAGCCCTTCCCGATAGGGGATGCCCGAAGCGTGTGAGTACCCGATTGCGGCCGCCGTTGCGGAATCGGGCACTCCGACGACGATGTCAGCATCCACAGGGTATTCCTGAGCCAGCTTTGCCCCCATGGCCAGACGTGCCTGATAGACGAGGCGGCCCTCGATAGTGCTATCCGGCCTGGCGAAGTAGATGTGCTCAAAGATACAGAAAGCGCGTCTGTTGTTCCCCGGCTGGATGAGTGATGATTGGTCGGCCCCCAGGAAGAGGAGCTCACCCGGGCGTATGTCGCGGTGGAAGTCCGCGCCGATGTGATCCAGCGCACAGCTCTCTGAGGCGACGACCCAGCCGCCATTGAGCGAGCCAACGCAGAGCGGTCGTACTCCCATCGGGTCGCGGGCTGCAATGAGCATCTCCGGAGTCAGCATCACCATGGAGTAGGCTCCCTGGAGCCGCTTCACGGCGTGTGACAACTTCTCCTGCCATGTGGCCCCGCGTGACACGACGACCAGCTTGGCGATTAGCTCCGCATCGCTGTCTGAGTGGAAGGTCAGCCTGCCCTCCTCGAGTTCGCGTCGAAGGGCAGCCGAGTTCGTGATGTTCCCGTTGTGCGAGACCGCCAGCCTCCAGGGGCCGCTGCGCTCTACAATCGGTTGCGGAGTCGCCGGCTGACACGAACCGCTGGTGGAATAGCAGGTGTGGCCGATGCCTGCAAACCCTGGAAGCGCCTTCAGATCGTCTTCGTCGAAAACCTGCGAGACGAGGCCCGGTCTGGCGTGGACTTCCAGGTCATCGCCATCGGTGACAGCGATGCCTGCACATTCCTGCCCACGGTGCTGTAGCGCGAACAACGCGAAGAACACTAGTCGCGCTATGTCCAGACCGGGGGCGAAGACGCCGAAGATGCCGCAGCTCTCGTGCATGAAGGGCCTTACGACATGATTATAGTGTGACGACTCCGCGTGGTCAATGTAGGAGGCCTGTGCTATAATTCGCCATTATGTTGCAGGTGGACAGGAAGAAAGAAATAATCGGTCAGTTCGCGTTGAAGGACGGTGATACGGGGTCTGCTGACGTGCAGGTGGCAATCCTCTCGGAGAGAATCAGTGCCCTGACCGCACACCTCAAGGCAAACAAGCATGACCACAATACACGACGAGCTCTTCTGAGACTGACTGGTCGGCGTCGCCGGTTGCTGTCGTATCTTGACAGGACCGACACCGAGAGGTATAGCGCGCTGGTTGGCAGGCTGGGCTTGAGGAGGTAGGGATGCCCCAACTGGTACAGCGCTCGGTCGCCGGGCGTACTCTCAGTCTTGAGACTGGCCGACTTGCGCAACAGGCAGATGCGTCTGTTCTGGTGCGGTACGGTGATTCCATTGTTCTCGTTACAGTCTGTGCTGCCTCAGAGGCCGTTGGAGGGATGGACTTCGTTCCTCTCACGGTGGACTACGAGGAGAAGCTCTATGCGGCCGGCAAGATCCCCGGCAGTTTTCCGAGGCGGGAAGGTCGGCCCACGGAAGACGCGGTTCTCACGTGTCGCCTTACCGACCGATGCTTGAGGCCTCTTCTGTCAAAGGCGTTTGGCAGGGAGACTCAGGTGGTTGCAACCGTCCTGTCTGCTGACAAGGAGAATAATCCTGACACTCTCGCGCTCATAGGTGCCTCGGCGGCGCTATCCATTTCCCATGTACCGTTTGCCGGCCCTGTGGCATCAGTCCACGTTGGTCGTATTGATGGTGAACTGGTCATCAATCCCAACATGGCGAATGTGTCTGAGAGTAGTCTCAATATCGTTGTGGGCAGCACTCGTGACGCAGTGGTCATGGTGGAGGCTGGCGCGAATGAGGTCAGCGAAGAGGTTGTTCTGGAGGCGATTCAGTTCGCACACAAGGCCAATTCTGAGATTATCGCGCTTCAGGATGAGCTGATTACGCTGTGTGGCAAAGAGAAAGTGGCCGTTTCTCCTCGGGAGATAGCAGAGGAGTTGGTATCGGGCGTTGCGGGCCTGATTCAGGAGAAGCTCGGCAGCGCACTCGGTCAGCCTGACAAGGCGGGCCGCTCTGCGATACTGCATGAGGTGAAGGCGGAGGCGCTGAACACCTGGTCTGAGACCTATCCGGAAGACGAGATTGTCTATGTCTATGAGTCCCAGTTGAAGAAACTGGTGCGTGAGCATGTTCTGCGGACGAAGCAGCATGTTGATGGCCGCAAGTTTGATGAGATTCGGACTATCACGACTGAAGTTGGCGTGCTCCCTTGCACGCATGGGTCCGGTCTTTTCACGCGAGGACAGACACAAGCCCTGACCGTCACGACTCTTGGTTCGGAAAGACAGGAGCAGATTCTGGATGGTCTTGGCCTCGAAGATACGAAGAAATTCATGCATCACTATAACTTCCCTCCATTCTCGACGGGGGAGGTCAAGCGGCTTCGAATGCCAGGGCGCAGGGAAATCGGTCACGGGGCACTTGTGGAGCGAGCGATAGCAGCCGTTCTTCCTTCGGAAGAAGTGTTTCCGTATACGGTGCGGCTCGTGTCTGAGATACTCAGTTCCAACGGCAGTTCCTCGATGGCGAGCGTTTGCGGCTCAACTCTATCCCTGATGGATGCCGGTGTGCCTATCAAGGCTCCGGTGGCTGGCATAGCCATGGGCGTGATCAGCGGTGAGGATGGAGCCCACGTCATTCTGACGGACATAGAGGGCATGGAAGATGCCCTGGGCGACATGGACTTCAAGGTTGCGGGGACGGCTGAGGGCGTTACTGCGCTGCAGCTCGACATCAAGCTGCGGGGTATTGACCCTTCCATCCTTGGCGAGGCGCTTGCCCAGGCACGTACGGCGCGACTGTCGATTCTGAGCAAGATGGCTGAGACCATCAGCGCAAGCAGGCCGGAACTCAGTCCATTTGCCCCGCGCGTCACTGAACTCAGAATTGACGTCGAGAAGATAGGGGCTCTCATCGGACCGGGCGGCCGCAACATCCGCGCCATTACCGAGGAGACGAAGGCCACCATAGATGTGAAGAATGATGGCAGGGTCATGATTGGCTCCTCGAATCAGGAAGGCACACTGCGTGCCATCAAGATGGTTGAAGACCTGACGCGTGAGGCGAAACTCGGCGAGATATACACAGGCAAGGTGACTCGCATCTTTGACTTCGGAGCGATGGTTGAGATTCTTCCCGGAAAGGAAGGTCTTGTGCACATCAGCGAGCTAGCGAACCACAGGGTTCCTACCGTAAAGGACGAAGTGCAGTTGGGCGATGAGGTGACCGTCAAGGTCATTGAGATCGACAGCCTGGGGCGGATCAACCTGTCCCGTAGGGCTGCCTTCGCCGGGGCACAAGAGGACTCCGAGCCCCGTCAGACGGGAAGAGAGGCCTCGGATAGACCTCCGCGCCGGCCCGAGCAGTCACGTGAGCGACCTTTCCGCCCTCAGGGTGGTCCCGGACGTTTCTCCGGACGCGGCAGATAGCCTGCACTGCGGGCATTGACTGGTTGTTCGGGTGGTTCTATGGCGCCGATACGTGTTGTGGTGAATGGTGCTCTGGGCAGGATGGGTCAAGAGGTGGCCCGGGCCGTCCTTGCTGATTCCGAGTTGCGGCTTGTGGGAGCCGTTGAAGAGAAGGTGCCCCAAGCCTATTTGCCAGCTCCGGAGACGCCCGATCTCATCCCCTTCTCCTCCGACATGGGGTCCCTTATCGAGAAGGCGTGCCCTGATGTCATAGTTGATTTCACCCGGGCTCAAGTGGCCATGGAGGCCTCGCGCATCGCACTGCCACTGAAGGTCAACATGGTCATCGGAACAACAGGATTGTCTCAGGCAGACCTGGATGAGATCCGGGACCTCTGTGACAAACACAAGGTTGCGGCCATTGTGGCCCCGAACTTCTCCCTCGGCGCAGTGCTCCTTATGCATCTTGCCAAGACAGCCTCCAGGTTCTTCGAGAATGCCGAGATTATCGAGATGCATCACGACAAGAAGCTCGACGCGCCTTCTGGAACAGCCATGGCGACCGCGAGGTTGATGGCAGAAGCGCGAGGCTCTCGCTTTACGTATCCTCCCACGGAGAGGGAGGTGCTCGCCGGGGCACGAGGTGGAGAGGTCAGTGGCATCGCAATCCATAGCGTACGGATGCCCGGCGTCATGGCTTCACAGGAAGTGCTCTTTGGAGGCAAAGGCCAGACAATGCTCCTCCGCCATGACGCGACGAGCCGCGAATCGTACATGCCGGGTGTTGTCCTCGCCGTGAAAGAGGTTGTGAAGAGGACGGGGCTCGTGCTGGGTCTTGACCAGCTACTTGACCTATAGGAGCTATGGACGCCGTGGACATCGCCATAGTCGGCGCTGAAGGGCTCGTTGGACAGGAGCTTCTCAAGATACTGGAGGAGCGACAGTTCCCCGTGGCCTCCCTGAAGCTGTTCGATAGCGAGCGAAGCAATTCATCCGAGTTCTTCTTCAGACACCAGCGAATTGAGGTGCAGGATGTGAGGGCGGACTCCTTCCGCGATGTCGATGTGGCATTCTTCTGCGACGGAGCTGACGTAAGCCGTCGATTCATTCCTTCCGCCGTGCAGTCCGGTGCGATTGTCGTCGACGATAGCGGGGTGTCTGCCTCCGATCAGTCCGTTCCGATGATTGTGCCGGAAGTGAATGCTGACGACATAGCGCGGCACAAGGGAATCCTTGGAAACCCTGGCTGCTCCTCGATTCAGCTGGTGGTGGCTCTCTACCCGCTCCATAAGGTGAATCCTGTCAAGAGAATAGTCGTCAGCACATATGAGTCCGTGTCGTCCAGCGGCACGGCGATGGCCCTCAAAGAGCTCACCGCCCAGGCGAAACGGGTCCTCGAGGGACGCAGGGTGTGCCCGCACATGTATTCTCATCAGATAGCGTTCAACGTGCTGCCTGAGATTGACGTGTTCCTCGACAACGGGCAGACCAAGCAAGAGTGGAGAATCGTCGAAGAGACTCGAAGGTTGCTGCAGGCCAGTGACATCGGCGTTTCGGCAACCTGCGTCAGGGTACCGGTGTACTTCGGTCATAGCCAGGCTGTCAACGTCGAATTCGACTCCGCGATATCGCCGGAAGAGGCGAGGAAGGTGCTGGCTCAGGCCCCGGGCGTAAGGATACTTGACGACCCGAGCGTCAGCTTCTATCCACAGCCGTGGCCTGCCAGCGGGCTGAATCAAGTCTTCGTAGGACGTATCAGGCGGGATAGCTCCCGTTCGAATTCGCTATCCATGTGGATAGTTTGCGACAACTTGCGCAAGGGGTCCGCTTTGAACGCAGTTCAGATAGTCGAGGAAGGCATGAGACGAGACTGGATCAAGTCTAAGAAGAGGAGCCCCTGACATGCAGAAACTTGGGAGACTGCTCACAGCCATGGTCACCCCCTTTGACGAGAAGGGGGAAGTCGACTACGCGCAGGCGAGGAAGCTTGCTCGAGCGCTTCTGCAATCGGGAAGCGATGGAGTGTTGGTGAGCGGAACAACCGGAGAGTCGCCTACGCTTAGCGTCGATGAGAAGTTGCGCCTGTTTGGTGAAGTGAAGGAAGAGATTGGAGCTGATGGCGCTGTCGTTGCCGGTACAGGCAATTACAGCACGGGAGAGAGCATCGAGTTGACCAGAGAGGCAGAGAAAACTGGTGTGGACGCGTGTCTGCTCGTTGTCCCGTACTACAACAGGCCGACGCAGGAAGGCCTCTACCGGCACTTCGGTGCTATTGCCGGAGCGACGAGTCTTCCGTGCATCATGTACAACGTGCCTTCTCGCACTTCGTGCAACCTCGCATCGGACACCGTCATACGGCTCAGCAAGGTCGACAACATCGTGGCTGTCAAGGAAGCAAGCGCCAACTTCCGCCAGATATCGGAGATCATCGAGGGTGTTGCAGATGACTTCATGGTCTACAGCGGCAATGATGGTGACACCCTGCTGCTGATGGCGCTCGGAGGCTATGGGGTGGTTGGCGTCGTCACCCACTTGGTTGGCGTGCAGGTCAAGGATATGATGAACAAGGTCCTTGCGGGCCAGGTCAGAGAGGCGGCAGCAATCCACCGTCACCTGCTTCCGCTTGTCAACGCACTGTTCCTGGTTGCGAACCCGATTCCGCTCAAATATGCGATGAATTACCTGGGATTCCGAGTCGGGGGAACCCGCTTGCCGCTGTGTGAGCCGGACGACAGGACGGCCGAAACCATCGTGACGGCTCTGAAAGGCTGCAAGATTGATCTCCCTATCCCCGCGGATAGGTGACTGTTCAGGGGGGCGTCTGGCTGCAACGAGACCAGGTCCTCTAGGGCCTGATCTCAATCATCTGTTCCCTCTTGGGCCCCATCGAGAGCAGACTTACCGGACATTCCAGCAGCCTGCTGATGGTGTGAACGTATTCCTGGGCGTTTGGAGGAAGGAGAGAGAAATCCTCGATGTCCTCGGTGCATTCGTCCCAACCCGGGAATTCCTCGTACACAGGCTCACATTTCTGCAGTGCCTCAATCCTTGTGGGGAACGAAGTGACAGTCTCTCCATCCAGACGGTACGAGGTGCACGCCTTGATGGATTGGAAGCCGTCGAAGATGTCGAGGTGAGTAAGGGCGACGTCGGTCATCCCGTTGACCTGGACGCTCAATCTGCCTGCGACGGCGTCAAACCAACCGCACCGTCGTGGTCTCCCCGTGGTGGCGCCGTACTCTCCGGCTTTCTCCCGGATGAAGTGGCCGGTCTCGTCTTCAAGCTCGGTCGGCATTGGGCCGCCGCCCACGCGCGTGGCATAGACCTTGAATACGCCGATGACACGGTCGATGTGGGTCGGGCCGATACCCGTGCCGATGGTTGCCCCTCCCGCAAGCGGCGAAGATGACGTAACAAAGGGGTATGAGCCGAAATCGGTGTCCAGCAGCGCCCCTTGAGCTCCTTCAAGCAGAATCCTGTCACCGCGCCGCATCGCATCATGGAGAAGTGGAAGAGTGTCCCTGATGTACTCCCGCAGCTGCCTTCCGTAGTCGACGTACTGTTCAAGAATCTCGTCCAGCGGCAATGCGGCATGACCGTACATGGATGTGAGCAGCGCGTTCTTCTGCTCCATGACGTTGGCAAGTCTTGATCGGAAGCCGTCGGTATCAAGCAGGTCGCCGACCCTGATTCCTGTGCGGGCGACCTTGTCCACGAAAGCGGGGCCGATGCCTCTCCGTGTTGTCCCGATGGCACGGCTGCCCCTGCGCTCCTCCTCAAGGCCATCGAGGAGGATGTGATAGGGCATTATTACGTGTGCCCTGTCGCTAAGCACAAGGTTATGGCCTTTAACGCCGTGTTCTCGCAGCTCTGCAAGCTCGCGGAGGAGGACGGCGGGATTCACAACGACCCCATTCCCTATGACGCAGACGACGTTGTCGTAGAAGATGCCGGAAGGAATGAGGTGAAGCCTGAAGGTGCCGTAAGGATTTACCGTCGTATGGCCCGCGTTGTCGCCTCCGGCGAAACGCACCACCATATCGGCTCTGGCAGCGAGGGAGTCAATGACCTTGCCTTTTCCCTCGTCTCCCCACTGTCCTCCAACTAGAGCGACGACTGACATCAGATTCCCGTCTCCTTTCCTTTCCTCCACAGGTAGACAAGTCGCTCGACAACGGTCACGGACGCGAAGAATGCGACGATGGAAACCGCAACGAACACGAGGCCTGTCAATAGACCCAGCGTGAATACTATAGCCCTCTCCGGGCGGGTGCACAAACCGACCGAGCACTCGATTCCAAGGCCCTCGCCTCGGGCCCGCAAATAGCTCACCAGAAACGAGCTGACGAGCGCGACATAGCAAACGATGGCGCCGTTCATATTGCCGGTTCTCACGAACCAGAGGGACAGACCCCCGAGAAGCAGTGCCTCGGAGACACGGTCGCTTGCAGAGTCCAGGATTGCACCGAACAAGGAGAAGTGGTCTGTCGCCCGCGCGAGTGCTCCGTCGGTCAGGTCGCAAAGTGCAGCCACAAACAGCACTATACCTGCTGTGAAGAACCTCCCCTCGGATGCCAGCCATGCTGCAACAAGCGTGATGGCGATGCCGGCCACCGTGAGCATGTTCGGAGACACCGGGCATCGCCGGAGTGCGACGACCAGCGGCTGCGAGAGGCGAGTGCCTATTCGTCTTCTGAGTTCCGGTAGGTTTGCCATCCCTGACGTACGACGGGCCCGCGTGGGCGGGCCCGCGTCCAATGTGCTAACGGCCCATCCTGCGTCCTAGCCTCGCGACTCTTCTGCAAGAAGCGGTCCGGGGAGTGTCACAGGCTCCTCCTGACACTCGCCGCTGATAAATTCCTCCGTCCTTCGGCGGGCTTCGTCGTCTGAGAACTGCACCGGTGGTGACTTCATGAAGTAGGACGCGGGCCCTACGATGGTGCCGCTCAGTCCACGGTCAAGCGCCAACTTGTTGCATCTGATGGCGTCAATCACCACGCCGGCCGAGTTGGGGCTATCCCACACCTCCAGCTTCATCTCGAGGAGCAGAGGCACGTCGCCGAATGTCCGGCCTTCCATCCTGATGTGGCAGAACTTGCGGTCGTGCAGCCAGGGCACGTAGTCGCTTGGCCCCACGTGGATGTTCTCCGCACCGATATCGTAGTCCAGCTGTGACGTGACGGCATTTGTCTTGGAGATCTTCTTTGACTCGAGTCGTTCACGTTCGAGCATGTTCAGGAAGTCGGTGTTGCCGCCGAAATTGAGCTGGTAGGTTCTCTCGAGCTTCACGCCGCGATCTCTGAACAGCCTCGTCAGCACCCGGTGGGTGATCGTGGCCCCGACCTGCGACTTGATATCATCGCCTATTACCGGCAGGCCCCTTTCCGCGAACCGTTTCTGCCAGTAGGCTTCACGTCCGATGAACACCGGCATGCAGTTGATGAAAGCGCACCCGGCGGCGAGAACCTGCTCGGCGTACCACTTGACTGCCTCTTCACTTCCCACGGGGAGGTAGTTCACCACAACGTCAGTCTGCGTCTCTTTCAGAATACCCACGATGTCCGCCGTGGGCCCGGGAGCTTTCTCGATTATCTGTGAAAGGTACTTGCCCAGACCGTCGTGCGTCATACCGCGCTCGACCTTCACGCCGGTCTTTGGAACATCGCAGAACTTGAACGTGTTGTTCGGCGGAGAGTAGATTGCCTTCGAAAGGTCCTTTCCGACCTTGTTCTTGTCGATGTCGAAGGCTGCAACGAAGTGGATGTCGGATATGTGGTAGCCCCCGAGAACCGTGTGCATCAGGCCCGGAATCAACTCGTCCTGCTTGGCCTCGCGGTAGTAGTGGACACCCTGCACGAGCGATGACGCGCAGTTGCCGACGCCTATGATTGCAACGTTCACACTGCCCATTCTGTCTGCCTCCTTGGCCGTTGGTTTCCCCTGGTCAGTCCACGGGTTCCTCTGGCTCATGATGACACAGCGCTTTGTGCGAACTCTCAGCCACTGGAACGATAACCCCCGCGGACAGGGTGACCACAATCACGCTGCCCTGCTCCCCTGTCGAAGACCCCAGTCTCGGGATAGTGGTGGGAGGTCTGCTGCGCGATGTTACGATTGCGCACTGATTGGAATACGACATGACCAAGCACTTCAGCTGCCTGTGTCGCCAGCACACCGCAGCATTTCTGCAACGCTGCAACATTATACGATGCACTCGGCAGTGTCAACACGCGGTCCGATAGGCATGGCACTTGAAAAGACGGCATCTTTGCGCCATGCTGTGGCGTCGTAGTAAGGCTGTTGTCGGCGTCAGATGCACGCAGTGACAGAGAGGAGGGATTGACAATGTCCGCTGAGCAGACGAGAGAGCAGATTCTGGACGAAGTTGAGAGAAAGGCAGGGGAATATGAGATTGAGTCTGGCTGCTGTTCCCAGGGCTGCCTGAGGGCACTTCAGGAACAGTTCGGCTTCGGTAACGCGGAGACGTATAAGGCTGCCACGGCAATGCCCGGGATTGCGCTACGAGGCGAGACTTGTGGTGGTGTTATCGGCGGCTTGATGGCCATAGGCATTTTGTACGGGCGCGAGGACCCCAAGGATACTGACGGCTTCTTCCGCGCGATAGCCTATGGCCGGAAATTCTGCAAGCAGTTCGAGAAGGAGTTCGGGACGGTCATGTGCCGGGATATCGTGAAGCAGCGGTTTGGCAAGGAACTGAACCTCGCGAGCCCAGAGGATGCGAAAGAGTTCGTGAAGATGGACGGCTACAGGCGTTGTAGCTACGTGCCTGGACGGGCGGCTCGGATTGTGGCGCAGATGATACTGGACAAGAGCGAAGAATAGGTCGTTTGTTCGATCTTCGATAGGATGAATGAGAGAAGTGCCCCGCCATCGCGTGGCCGGCACAAAAAGGAATGACGAATACACGAGTTAGAC
>CAZQML010000096.1:0-4768 GCA_964594245.1 uncultured Dehalococcoidales bacterium
CCGACCTGGAAGGCGCCGACCTCATCGACACCCAAAATCGCCGAGACCATGCAGTACCGAAAGCGGGAGGGGGAATAGAGGAAGAGATGAACCGGTCGTCGCTGGCAGGCGCAGCCGTGGTGGCGATGCCCTCAAACACCACTTGACGGGACGTGACCTCTGCGAGGGACTCCCTGCCTGGTTGATCAGAAAGGAATGTCCAGCATGTACGGCATCACCGGCGCCACGTAGGCCAAAGGCTCACACCTGGTCAGAGTCCCTGAGGCGATGTCCAAGAGAAGCCGGTGCAATCTAGCACCGGCTTGCTGGATGGTTTCTCTGCCCTCGAGTATCCCGGAGGAACTGAAATCGATACTAGATCTGCAGTTGCGGCTCGTCTGAGGATTGCCTGTTGACCAGATCAGGGGAGTCACGACCGCTGGAGACGGACTAAGGACCGCGCCGGCAGGCAGGGTCCCGCCCCCAAGCTGGAAAATCGTCAATGTAGCGCCCGAGGCTGCAAATCCCGGAAGGATGGACGAGTAGGTCTGCCACGAATCCATGAAATGAAGCCCACTGGACGAAGGGCGCTCGGCATATCGCAGCACACCCATCAGCGGACTGGTGCCAACCTTGTGAATGGCGCCCAATGACTTCTCCTCAAGGGTTGAGAGCCCTCCCGCTATGTTCACGGGCCCCGGATTTGTTCCTCGAATGTCTTCTCCGACGGCCTTGGATCTTGCCTCCGTAATTTCTACCATCTCGAGGAATGCCTTGGCCACGTCAGCGTTCCTGGCCCGGCGGGCGACAATGTGCTCCGCCCCGATGACCTCCGTGGTCTCACCGAATAGCACGCTTCCTCCCGCTTCAACGAGAAGGTCGAGAGCAGCTCCTACAACCGGATTTCCGGCGACTCCGGACGTGGCGTCTGACATACCACATTTCACGCCCACGGTAATATGCGATTCATCCACGGGCTCACGTCGCAGACGCGAGGCCTCGAACACCATTTCCTGGGCCAGCTCGATGCCTCGAGCCAGCGCGTTCATTGTGCCCTTCTGACGCGCTGCCAAGATCACCTCAACTCGCTTCCCTGACTTCGCAACCTCGTCAGCAAGAACCTCAGGCGCGATTTCAGAAGTCCCGAGGTTGACCGCGTCCTGCTGTATGATGACGGACGCAACGTTGGGATTCAGCGCCAGCCCCATCAGGAACCGCGCAAGCGTTTCCTTGTCTCTGTGGGTGCGACCGCTACCCGTGTCGATGGAGTTGACGTGTCGGACACCGCTGACCGAGGAGGCGATTTGCGCAGCGAGAAACCCTCCCGGGACTACTAGTACCCAGTTCCGAGTGCCCACAGTGCCGTTCGGACGCACATATCCCAAGAACTCTGCCATGGTCTCTTCCCCCTTCTCTGCGGGAGAGCCATACTAGGCCCTCGTGCCACGAATGTTGTCCACATGGGCGAGAATCCCTCGTCTGATCGGCTGTGATGCCTCGCCGATTGACTCTCCATACTTCAAGACTGTCTCGCCCGTCGCGAGGTCCGTGAGGGCGATCTTGAATCCAAATGGGATGTCGCTTTCGGCAGTGATCGTGAAAACGTCACCCGTTGGTCCCGTGACATTGACCGTCTGACCTCGCTGTATGTCAGACAGAGCCACGGCGACATTGTCCCGCGCATGGATCTGCAGTGCCCGTGGTGTTTTCAATCTCCTGTGTTCTCCTCTCCCCCATCATTCCATTGGGCCTGGAACAATTGTGCTGAGAATTGGGACGAACTGAGAGTATTTACTCCCCTCAATCACCTCCCGTCAAGTAGAAACGGAGCCGCCCCGGCTTCGAATCGATGGTTCAAGTTCCCGGCGCGAAGGGGATTGAGACACCACCCTACCCATGGCAGATACTCAATCTTTGGGAAGAGACAGGTGCGACGTCCCCAGGATTCCGTGGAGGCATCAAGGGCCCGGTGAGTTGTTGCCTCACATCCCACACTCCGATCCGCGCGGGTCATCAACCGGAAACAGCCACGGCGCCCTCACGCAATGAGACGTTGGCCCGGTGATGGCCGCGTGAGGCTGTCTCACTCCCCGGTCTCGACTCGTCCTTCCTTCAGCCAGACCACACGGTCCACGTATTGGCTGTCATCGGGTTCGTGCGTCACCATGACGATGGTCTGTCCCCTCTCCTTGTTGAGCTTCCTGAGAATTACGGGGACACCACACTCAATTGCCCATCACGTTCAGGAATGGAATTCAGCGAGTTCTCGTCGCCGTCGTTTGAACAGCTTCAGCTGTGGGACATCGGAGACAAGTGTGGTGTCCCCGGAACTCTCTGTGGCCTGGTGCGTCGGCCGCAACATCGCCGACCTCGAAGGCGCCGACCTCATCGACACCCCCACATCGCTGAGGCCCTGCAGTACCGCAAGCGGGAGGGGGAGTAGTCAGAAGGGCCAGGAACTGCGCGGAGGCTCAGTTTCTGCGAAGAGACAGCTATGGTGTCCCCCAGAATTGCCCGAGCAGGCGTTCACTTCTTCAGGCGTCAGTCCGGGTCAGCCTCCAGGGCGTCTATGTCCACCATGCCGACAGCTTGAGCTACACCAAACCCCCTGATGACATCACGGCTGTTCGGTGGGCACCCCTCAACAAACGTGCCCTCGTTCCTGAACCTGGCAAGACAGGCCCCCACAAGCAACAGTCGTTCTCTGGGGACTTCGGGAAGCTTCTCCATCTTGCCACACACAACCGTCCAGCCGGCAGCTTTCTCCAGCAGGTTCGCTTCTTTCAGGTCAAACAGCGTACTGAGAATCTGGTTTCTACACCCGCTGCACGTTTTCTCGCCTACGATGATGTTGAGGTCACGAGGGAGCGGCATAGCTTCAGAAATGGCCTCATCAGTGCGCTTGAACCTGCGCTGCACCTTGCCGATGGTCTCGCCCACGACGTCAATCTCGCTCAGCTCTCCAGTGCCGAGCTTCCGTTCAGCCGCTTCTCTGACACAGCCACACTCCTGAACGTCGAACCCCATTACCGCGGCGGTAACGGTGTCTACCGCTACGGCATCCCGTCCAGCGATAATCAAGTCCATCTCCAAGGCTTCCCCAAAAGCCGGCCCTAGACCCTGCATCGCGATAATGCCATCAACCACGGAAAGGGACGGTTTGACCACCGTCAACAGGTCGGCTGTACTCTGGAACACGCCGTACGTGTGATGAAACTTGCGCTTCCAGGCATCCGGCAGTAGACCTTTCAAATTCTTGATGGCGAGCGTGACTCCAGCCTGATCATGTGTCTTCATCTTGGGCACACTGATTATCGCGTCTGCTTCAACGACGACCCTGGGCAGTGACACCTCCTTCAGTGCCTTGCCCCGCGGCACTGGAATGGTGACCTTCTCGATCCCTTTCCGCTTCAGGTCGATTACCTCGTAGCCGTCCTCTCTGAGTTTGTCGTAGCCAGCCACCCGAATTGCCTCTTCGGTGTCCAGTCCAACAAACGACGACTCAGCTATTATCGGTCGAGCTCCCATCTCTCGGACCATGTCGGCAATGGCTTTGCAGATCCTCGGGTCGGTGGTCGCTCCGCTCTCCGGAGCTTTGGGCGCTACAAGGTTTGGTTTGATGATAACTGTGCTGCCACTGGCAACAATCCCGGCCAAACCCCCGGAAAGCTGCACCGCTTTTCTGACAGCAGCTTCTATCTGTTCCCCACCTGGCTGTTCATGAGTCTTTATGAGCGCAACTCTTGCCTTTGCCACAATCATTCCTCCTAGCGATTGACGCGGACTGCTCGGTGACCTCAGCGATATCACTTGCAGGCCGGCACCCAACAATCAGCCGCACTGAACGACGCGATGCAGTGCCACACAACTCGACGGCGGCCAGGTCGAACACATAACCGGCGGCACCTCCCTAAGAGTCACAAGACCCGGACTCCCCACCATCACCCCTGGAACCATGTTGATGCAGCACGTGAAGCTGCCTTGACCGATACACATGCCTTGAATTGAGACATGAGCTTTCACGTCTTCCGCAACGAGGACTCCGGACAGTTCGCACACTCCCGCCGATTCGGAGCCCACGCGTCGCCAGTTGTCCATCTTCACCACTGTCTCTCCGTCCTTCATGCCCTACACCAGTTCGTGCCAACCGCGCACTCCGCCAGGTGGCGCCTCCCCGTCCAGGCACGTCATAGCGCCAGCTTCCGAAACGACCGGCTTCATATTGTAGCGCACTGCATGATGGGCGGTCCGCCAGGCAGCCGCAAGGCGCCGCAGTACCGCAAGCGCGAAAGCGACTGAGACATCGGCGGTCACCAGGACCTCGGCCGCGGTGAAGTGAGACCTGCGCTGGACTCCAACCGGCACTGTCAGCCGCATTGCGCGCACCGACGTCTATTGGTTGTTCTTGCCTCACTCACGGGAATGAGTATGGTGTCCCCGTATTTCCCTCACAGACCCTCTGATCTCGTCGATATATGCAGGAATTCCCCTCTCCACCTCAGGGGACAGGCCCTCGCCTATGTGCAAAGAGCCGGGTTGCACCGCGAGGATGAGAATTCTCTCCGGGGCTTCTCCCAGATCCCTGGATATCTCTATGGACCTCATGAGGTCCCAGTCGTGAAGGGAATACGCCCTTGTCTCCTTGAGGGAGACGACCTCCTCAGGGGAGAAGACCCTGGACTCTCCCGGTGAGAGGCCCATGTCCGCTGAGTCGATGATGATGACCGAGCCGTACCCGGCAAGGACATGGACGAGTTGCATGCCCCCGGTCCCCATGTCGATGAGGTCG
>CAZQML010000097.1:0-3079 GCA_964594245.1 uncultured Dehalococcoidales bacterium
TTCTTCATTATTGCTGTATCCTGCGCGATATCGAATGGATCTAAAATAATAAGATACTCACAGGGAGAATAAAATACAAAGGGTATGCGATCGGAAATTAACTGATATGATGTGACCTGTGTCAATGCCTTTTTTATCTCACTATTTTTCTATCGTTTTACCCGCCCGGTAAAGGGAAGGGCAGAGCGCACGATTCACGACGATTGATCAGACTGATATACGCGGATTGGGTACCGCATGACAATGTGTCCATCGGGAGCTGCCTCTTTCTCTTGTCAAGGATCAACCTGTAGGCTATATGCCTTCGGGCTGCCTTATGGTCAAACCGAGGATTCTCCTTTACTGACGTGGTGCCTCTACCCATCTCTTTACCGGATGTTCCTTTCGTATGTCATATGTATGTATCTATGCCGTTTGTCCCACCATCATGCCCCAGATAAACCCGGCAAGTTCCCGCGCCACCGCAGTGACGGCGACGGTTGATGTCTTCCCGTTCATATGAAGGTGAAAGAACTTCTCCTGCAGCCGTCTCATCGCCTTGTCCGCATGCGCAATAACCCCCGCAGGCTGCCCCTCTCTCTTCTCCCGAAGACGCTTCCCCACTGCCACCCTGTACCGATAGTGCCAGCTCGACTCTATCAGCAACGTCCTCAAATGGGCATTCCCCGTCTTCGTGATCCTCCCCTGCCTCCGTACCTCCCCGCTCGACCTCTCCCTCGGTATCAGCCCAAGGTACGCCATGAACGCTTCCGCACTCCCAAACCGCCTGAAGTCACCCACCTCGCATACCATCGCTAATGCCGTCAGATAGTCTATTCCCTTCAAACATCGAAGCCTGCTCACCCTCTCTGTGTACCGCTCACTCATCGCAATCTGCTCTATCCTCTTGTCCATCTCCTGCAACCGCCCCTTAAGCTCCTGTATCCTGTAATAGTACCCTTCAAATGTCTCCTTCTGCATCGGCAGATCAAACCGAAGTGACTGAAGCCATCTCTCATGCCGCCCCGTCCAGTACCTGGTGCTCTCATACACGTACCCGTAACGAAGCACAAACATCTGCAGCCGCTGCTTCATCTTCTTTAGCTCTAACCTCACGTCATCCCTCGACCGTATGTAGTCTCGTGTGGCTTCGTCTTCCACATCCGGTACGTGTATCGCCTCCAGGGTCCCCGCCCTCAGCTGCTCCGCAAGTCGCCTCGCATCCCGCCGGTCCGTCTTGATCAGATCTCTCGCCCTCCTCGGCACCTTCCCGGGCGCCACCACCACACTCTCAACACCCATCCCCTCAAGCATCCGCTGCAATCGGTATCCCATGCACCCAGCCTCGTAGCACGCTACCACCGACCCTTCCTTAAGTAGCCTCCCGAATACCTTCCGTATCGAGCCTTCCCGATTCTGAATCCTCCGCTCCAGATATACCGGCCGCTCGTTCTCCCGGTACACCACGATATCGATCGTTTCTTTGTGGACATCGAGTCCTGCATAGAGTAGAATCTTCATTGTGGCCTCCTCTTGTATGCGTTAATCCCATCATTCTGATGGTAAATCCGCGTCGTTGCAAGCTAGGAGGTCACATCATATTGTCTCTTGATGCTGGCAAAAGGGAATAAGGGGGCACATCAATTGATTGACCTGTTCGTAAATAAGTGTTGTGTCTCCGTAATATACAAAGTCACAGGACTTGTTCTCGAAAGGGTCAAGAAGAATGCCATCGGGATCGGGCACGCACCGGAATAGTCTAATTCGCAGTTCAGATGCCAGGCACGAACACCACCTTGCCCGTGTTGCCGCGATCGAACGCAGCATAGGCGTCCGCCGCGTCCTCAAGATTAAATCTATGCGTGATGAGTCGGCCCGGGTCCAATCCTCGTTCGATGGCGGCCAGGATACCTTCATAGTCGCTCATCGGGAAGCACGTCGACCCGCAGAGCGTTATCTCTTTACGGTTGAAATGATCCGAAGGGCTTATGGAGGCCTCGGTGTTCTCGCCGATGATCGACACGTATCCCCTGGCACGCACGGCGTCGAGCGCCTGGCGCAGTGCTACGCCGTTGCCGGAGCACTCCAGCGCCATATCAAGGCCGCGTCCCCCGGTTATTTCCGCCAGCGCCTCGGCCACGTCGCACGAGGCGGGATCCACAACGTGCGCGGCACCGATCCTCTCTGCGCGTTCGCGACGGAAGGCGACCGGGTCCAAGCCGATCACCTCGGCCCCGAGGAACGACGCCACCAGGACCCCGCCAAGTCCCATAGGACCCAATCCGAAGACCCCGATTCTATGACCGGCATTGGCGCCCATCCTCTTCAGCGCGTGATACGATGTGCCGACAGGATCGAGAATGCACGCGGCCGCCTCATCCGACACGTATTCGGGCAACGGCAGCAGCGCAATATCCGGGACACGGACGAACTCGGCATGGACCCCGTTCCGGGTAAAGCCAAGCACGCTCCGCAGCTCCGTACAGAGGGAGAAGTCCCCCTCGCGGCACCACCGGCAGCGGCCGCACCCTATGAGTGCCAGGATCATGACCCGGTCTCCCGTCCGCACGTTGCGCGGGGAATCCACCGCCACGACTTCTCCCATACCCTCGTGGCCCGGAATTACGCCGTGGGCTTCCTCTCTGTAGTATATCCCGTGCATGTCCGATCCGCAGATCGACGCCGCGTTTACCTTTACCACCACCTCGTCGCCCCGAGGTTCCGGGTCCGGCCAGTCGCACACCGTTAAAGACCGTTTTCCGAGAATCTTCACACCACGCATACTTGCTTCCTCCTGTTGCGATGGTGAGCCAAAGGCTCTTTCCGACACACGAATATTCATCCTTATTAATTGATTCTATAAGTTTTTTTCTTCTCCCCTCAGTGCCCGGCCTTCATATTTTGTACCGCTTCGAGAGCTGGTCTCCAATGCGCAGGTGGGAGATGGCGCGGAAGCGAATACCTGCGCTCCCATCGGGATCATGCTCTCCGGGGCGGGAGGCCGATACCCCGATGAACCGCATGGCCGTATATGATTATATTTTCGCCTCCAATTCTCTACAAGCACTTTAGCCTCACGGAACGTGTCGGGAATAAAGGG
>CAZQML010000098.1:0-9651 GCA_964594245.1 uncultured Dehalococcoidales bacterium
CTTCACAACAAGCGTGAAGACCGAGATGAGAAACGCCACCTCGTAGGCAAGCATCAGCTTCATCTCGCGGCCGGCGCCGAGAGCTGCGAAAGGATTGCGCGAAGCAGAGCCACCGACTATGAGAGCCAGTGATGGCACATAAAGCAGATACAACACGACGATGAGGTCGCCCACAAACCCGCCGTCGGGGCGAATGCTCGCCATCCACAGTACTGTGGACACGACCACAACCGCAGCGAACCCTACGAAGGGGGCGCCAAGAAAGGTAAGCTTCGCGCTGCCATCGGCAACGATAGTCTCTTTCCCCAGCAGCTTCGCCACATCCGCAAACGACTGGTACCACGGGGGGCCAACGCGCCACTGGAGCCTCGCGCTTAGCTTGCGGTCGAACCACGACGACAGAAGGCCCACAACAGCCGTGAACACGAATCCCGGGAACACGGCCACGAGACCAACGTACGTCAGCAGACTCGTCACAGACACCTATACTCTCCTGAAGAACGGATGCCGCCCCTTCATGCTGGAGCCAATCATGACGCCCTTCTCAGCGACTTCGTCAGCCTCCTCGTACGTGAGGGCGGCGGCCGGGCACGCCATGACACACGCCGGCTCCCTGCCTTCCTCCAACCTCGAGGCACAGAGGTCGCACTTGGAGATCACGTATGACCGGATCTCCGGCTCAATCGCACCAAAGGGACACGCGACCGCACACGAGCCGCAGCCCGTGCACAGCATGTTCATTCTCTTGATAGCCCCGCTGTCGAGCTTCCTGATGGCGTCCTGGGGGCAGGCCGCGAGACACGAAGGCTCCTCGCAATGGCGGCAGATGAACGGCAATCGAACATCTTCCCGCAATTCGCCGTACCCTATCGTGGGCCTGTGTTCGCTGTGCGAGTAGTCACACGCCGCCGAGCATGTCCGGCACGCGATACAACGATCGATATTGACGAAGACTCTCTTCATGACTTGCGTTTCGCGGTCAGTCGCGCAGCCCCGGGAGCCGTGGAGAACCAGCCGTCATCTGCTGCGCGCCATGAGAACAGGGCTCTCATGTTCACATCATATTCCGGCACTGCGACGACACCAGCCTGCAGCCGGTCCGTTATCCTTGCCCTCGCCTCGGCCTCACCGGAGGCCGACGTCAGCACTACGCGGTCCCCATCGCATATGCCCTCGGCCGTCGCGTCCTCCTGGCTGAGCTCGACGAAATCCCACGGAAGCATCTCCGCAGCCCAGTCCATCCGGCGCGTAACGTTGCCACAGCCGGAATGACCGGTGGAAGCCAGACTGATGACGACCATGCCCTGCGCCGAAGCCGCAACAGCTTCGCTCCTTACGGACTCGAGCCGCTCGAGAAAGGACGCATCCGAGACAGAAGCGGCTTTGCCCGGAGAACCCGGACTCGCTGCCTTCGATGCTGAGTCGTCCACAGCGCCCAGGGAACGTTGGAGCAGTGAAATCGCGTCACCCATCGGGAGCGTGCCCCATGAGGGGGGCACCACTGCCTGCCAACGCTCAACGCTCCCATCGAAGAACGTTGCCGAGCCCGCGGATTCGAGCCACGATGCACCGGCAAGCACGACAGACGACAGGTCCTCTATCTCTCCCGGGAGCATCGAAAACGTCGCGACCAGCTCAAGCCCACAGAGAGCCCGCTTCAGCTCCGACGAAGGATATGTAGCACTAATGTCGGCTCCGAAGCTCAACAACGCCCTGTACTTACCCTCCTCAAGGTCAGCCATGAGCCGGGACGCAGGCTTCCACGACTCCTCAATCGCAACCTTCAAAGCTCCACGCGAGTTGCCGCCGGAAGGCAGTGAAACGTACTGCCTGTCTGCACCAGCGATGGACGCCAGAAGACCGGCGAGGCTCGACACAAGCCCGACATCGGCGATTCCACGCATCGGTGGCGCAACAACCACCACAGCCTTCTCGGCATCCACGAACGAGCGGGCCATTCGCGCCACTGTCTCCCTGGAGACGCCGGCTGCGTCCAGAAGCTTCCCGTCGTCCACAGTGTCAACCCACGCAGCGGACTTGGAGTCCGACCTCCCAAGCGCCCTGACTGCCTTCAACATCGAGGCAAGGACCAGGGCCTCGGTACCGGGGCGGTTCTGCACATGCTCGCTCGCGAACCATGCGGTGTTGCTCCTTCGGGGAGCCACAACGAACAGGCTGTTGCCACGCGCCGCGTATTTGGCATCGATGATTCGCTTCGACAGAACGGGATGTGTCGTGAACACATCTCCGAACGCAACGGTACAAGCAGCCTCATCAAAGGAGGACGAGTCTGCACTCGCGCCGGCCGCCATGAGGGGCCGGTCCTGAGGCTCGAACACGCACGACACGGCATCCGTGCCGACACTGCGCGCCAGCCGTCCGACGGCCCGAAGCTCCTCTGTGCTTCGTGTCGGGTCGGTCACTATTGCCACAGACTGCGGACCGGAGGCGCTGAGGATCCCTTTGAGGCGGGAGGCCAGCTCGCCGATGGCATCATCCCACGCAACCTCCCGGAGTCTCCCGTCCCTTCGAACGAGCGGGGTTGCCACACGCTGCGGATGGTTCAGCAACTCAGTCGCGTAGAGTCCGCGAGGACACACGCGGCCATCATTGGGGCCCTGGCCGGGGCAGAATTCCGGACCAACGACTGCCTGGCCTTTCACTCTGAGGCCTATCTTGCAGCCCAGAGGGCACAGAAGACAGAGCGACTCTTTCACATCCATGTTTCTCTACGTCCAGGCGTCAGGAAAGTCACATATCTGGTCATACGTGAACACCGGGCCGTCTTTGCACACATAGTAGTTGCCTATCCGGCAGTGTCCGCACATGCCCATGCCGCAACTCATGTTCTTCTCCATCGAGAAGTACATGTGCTCCGGCTTGAAGCCCATCTGCAGAAGCAGCGGGGCCATGAACCGCAGCATTATCGGAGGACCACACCCCACCGCCACTGCCTTCTGGACATCCTTGATGTCCTCCGGCTTCATAATTGTGGTGACGACGCCTACGTGATGTCGCCACGATTGATCAGCAACGTCAACCGTGTAGGCAACATCAATCTTCGAATCGGTCTCCCACGATCGACAGAGCTCCTTGTACATTCTCAATTCCGGGTTGCGAGCTCCGTAGCGGAGAACGATGCTCTTGTACTGCTCAGCCTCGTGCAGGAGCGCAAGGAGAACACCCCGCATAGGGGCCATGCCCACCCCACCACCGACAACATAGACCTCACGCCCCTTGAAATAGTCCATCGGGTACCCGTTGCCGAACGGACCCCGCACAAGAGCCGTCTGACCAGGCTTCGCGCTATGCAGCGCAGTCGTGTTCTTGCCATGAGGCTGTATCTGCACGCTCACTTCGAACCTGTCAAGGTCAAAACAGGAGGATGACACGCCGAACGGGGACTCTCCGACCCCCGGCATGCCTGCCATCACGAATTGCCCGGGCTTGAAGCAAAGCGAGTCACTCGGTTTCAAGACGAATGTCTTGATGGCCGGGTTCTCATCGAGAACGTCCAGTATCTCCGCTTCGACGGGCACGTAGGGGTTAGTCACTCTGGCTTTCCTCCAGGTCGTGGAGTACCTGCCGCATATCGATTCCGGCGAGACATGCCTCAATACACCGCCCGCAACCAGTACACGCCATCATGTCAAACTTGGACGGATAGAACTGGAACTTCTTCACATACTTGTTCTTGAACCTGTCGTTGCCTGTTGCCCGCGCACTGTGTCCGCCACCCACGCGGGTGTAGCCACGCAGGTAGCAGAAGTCCCATACCCTGACACGCTCGTTCCGGTCGCCCACCTTCTGGTCGTAGAGCACGAAACAGTGGCAGGTTGGACACACGCTGAGACAGGCAGCGTCCTCCCTGCACCTACCGACGTACTTGGTCCACGCAGGTGACTCGAAATTCGACTCGACGAGCTCGGTGAACGAATGAGCAGTCTCGAACTCGCGGTTCTGCTCTTCCACCGTTCCGCGTGTCCGCTCCCGGTTTCGCTCGCGTTCCGCAAGGTGTTCGTCGCTCGCTTCGCTCAGTTCTACGCCGTCAACCTCAAGAAGCCTGGCACCCTTTTCGGTGCCGACCTCCACGATGAGACCGCCGGAGATGACAGCCACACTGAGGTCGAAGCTGCTCTGCGGATAGGGCATCATGCCCAGGAGTGTGCAGAAACAGGTCGGCGCAGGATCGGAGCAGTCGGCCCCTACAACAAACGCCTTCTCGCGCCTCGAAACCCAGTACGGGTCCTGGATTTCTCCCCGGGCGAAGGTCTGGTCAAGGCATTCAAGGGAACGGAGATCGCAGTTCTTCGCACCGACGAGCACGAACCCCAGTTCATCGCCCTGTGGCTCAGGGCCAGAAGGGTACTTCGCGACGGTCTCCTTGACGTGGAAATAGAAAGTCTTGAGAGGTTCTACCGCGCGAATTCCGTCCAGTTCGAGTTCGGCCCCCTCCTCAGGGGAAAACCGCCCCCAGTGGCGATGCCCTCTCCTGGAGACCGGCGCGTAGACCGGCCTGTCCTGAGCCCAGGAACACAGCAAGCGCTCGAATTCAGACGGCGTGACGAAGAATGCCGACATTTGAATCGAATACAGACACTAACAGCAAACGTCCCCGCAATGAGAAAGGACACTCCGGCCATAGAGGAGCCAACAGCGCCGGACTGACCGGCCGAAGGAACGCTGCCATGAGTGCCGAATTATACGAGGCGTGCAAAATCAGTGTCAACCCGTCTTTCGCAGCGAATCCCGCGACTGCTCTGAGCGGAAGCTGACCTGCAACTCGGAATCCTCCCGCTTGAGGAGGTCCTCGATCTGCCGCTGCGTGGAGGAGTCAACGACAGGCTCAACAGAAGACACGGGCAATCCATGCTCGTCCTTCTCCGACTGCCATTCCTTCACATAGCCCAGGACGGTGGCGTAGTGAAAGACCCTGTCGCCACAACATACGGTATCGACCACCGCATCGGTGAGCAGGTAGAGGACATCCCTTCCCTGGTGCACGACCGTGCGCTCTCCCCAGTGAGCCTTCATTCCATGCCCGCTATGGTCGTCTGAGCCCTCAGGCAGATGTACGTACCGCAAGGCCGATATCTCCTTCCGCGGTTCTCCGCGGTGGCTAGCTCACTACAAGGCGCCTCTTCAGCCACAGTGATGGCGCCCCCGGAAGACAGCTACCTGGTGTGGTAGAGCATGAACATCTGCTGCCTGGTTGCGGCCAACTGGTCAGCAGCGATTCTGACAACCCGCTCCATCACGCGGGCACAGATGTCGGGGTACGTCTCGCACAGCTTCCGCATTCGTGACCCATCGAGGACGACCATTGCGGAATCGGTCACTGCCTTGGCAGTGCTTGTGTAGCGATAGGGTGGAACCAGAGCCTCCCAACCGAACACCTCATTTCGCCTCAAGGACGCCACCTGAAGGCGTGTGTCCGGAATCGCCTCAATCTCCAGATTGACACGCCCCGAATCCAGGACGTACAGCTCGGTACTCTCCGCGTTCTCTGTGAACACGACTGAGTCTCCAGAGAAATGCTGGACCCGGACAACGCTCAGTCTGACCATGTCGAGTTCTTCATCACTGATACCCTGGAATATTTCGACTTCCTTGAGACGCTCTACGCTTACCATCGCAGTTACCTCCTAATGGGTCTGGTCAAATGTTGTCTCACGGCCCCTTGAGCAGGCAGAGTCGCGCCGGGTCGATGAGGATTGCACATTCACATCTGCCCATATTCTCGATATCGGTCAGCGACTCCTCGCACGGACAGTGAATGCGAGACGCCACGCACGGGCAATGACCAAGCTCAACGTACTTCTCAGTGTGTGACTTGAGGGACTCCGAGTTCGCAAGGACAAGACCGTGTCGCCTCGCGAATTCACCGAGCTCGAGAGCGACTTCGGCCGGGCTCTTCTCGATACTGCTCATGATGTGGAGACCCCCCATCCATGGCCCCAATCACTACTTCGCCCCCCACGAAGAAACGACCGGGAACCCCAATATACTACCAGCGAAAAGCGCAAACTGGAAGCATCGGGGCAGGGGCGGGGCACGTCGTAGCGGGGCGAACCATGCGGCCCAGGCTGGACGCACGTCAGCGCGAGCTTTCGCCACAGCAGCACAACTGGTATAATGGCCTTCCAGCCGCGACTTTGCGGTCCTGTGCTGGAATGCGGACTGTACGACAGCAGCAAGGGAATTGCCTGGAGTCCGCAGCGAGACAAGAAGCATCGGGCAAGCAGCCCGGGAGGAGTGAGAGTGCCCACCTATCTAGCTATAGGCCAAATGCTGGTTGCCGTGGCCCTCATCGCTGTCATCCTTCTGCAAGTTCACGGAGGCGGCCTTGGCGGCATATTCGGGCAGCCCGATTCCGTATTCCGCACCCGAAGGGGCGTAGAGAAGACACTCTTCCGCCTGACGATTGCTCTGTCGATATTCTTCGTTTTGCTCGCCATGCTGATTGTGGCGATCTCTTAGCCTGGTCATGGGACCGCCAATCACTCTGTTGACCGACTTCGGAACCGACGACTCGTACGCAGCGGTGATGAAGGGAGTCATCCTCAGCAGAAACCCGCGCGCGACCATTATCGACATCACTCACTCCATCGAGCCTCAGAACGTGACGCATGGTGCGTTCATTCTAGCCACGTCCTACGCCTACTTCCCCGAGAACACGATTCACGTAGTGGTCATCGACCCGGGCGTCGGCAGTGAGCGCAGGGGAATAATCCTCAAGGTCCCGGGAGCCCTCTTCGTCGCGCCCGACAATGGCGTGCTCAGCTACGTCATAGACCAGCTCGCGCTCAATGAAGACAGCGTTCCCGATGGGAGCGCAGAGTCCGAGGTAGTACGGCTAAAGCGAGGAATCGAGGCGGTCTCCATCACAGACCCGCGTTTCTGGAGACATCCGGTGTGCCCCACATTCCACGGCAGGGACATCTTCGCGCCCGTCGCAGCCGGTCTCTCGCTCGGCCTATCCACCTACGAATTCGGCGAGAAGACCAACTCGCTCACTGTCCAGCCAATCCCGAGACCATACACTGACGCATCAGGGGATGTTGTAGGCCGCGTAATGCACGTGGACCACTTCGGGAACCTCCTGACGGATATCAGGGGCTCGAACCTGCCGCCCGGTCCTGTGGACGTCTACATCGGCAGCACTCGAATCGACGGCATCTCCCACTACTACCAGGAGACCGAAGGGCTGGCGGCACTGCTGGGCAGCAGCGGCTACCTTGAGGTCTCGCTGCGAAACAGCAGCGCTGCAGAGTATCTGGAGGCCCTGGTGGGAGACGAAGTTCGCGTGGCAGCAGCTTCTTAAGACAACGGTCTAGGAGCCGAGCCCCTCGAAAACGCCCATCATCCTGAGGCCCACGTAGACCATCAGCACGACGAACAGCAGCCTCAGTCGGCGAGAGTCCACCATGTGCGCGGTTCTCGCACCCAATTGAGCCATAGGTATGCTCAGGACGATGAGGGCCAGCCATACTGCCAGATTCACGTAGCCAAGGCTGTAGGGGAGCCTGCCCGGCACGCCAATCCCATTCACGATGTAGCCCACAATGCCGCCGAGCGCGGAGAAGATGATTGCGGCGCTCGACGTGGCCACCGCCCGCCGCATGGGGAAATGGAACAGTAGGACCAACGCCGGCACCATGAGCGCCCCTCCCCCCAACCCTGTGAGGCCGCTGACAACACCCATCACAACGCCAAGCACAACCAACCGCCAGCGGGGCGGCTGAGGGCAGGACTCGTCCTCGCAGGGCTCTCCTCGCAACCCGACGCCCATCCTCAGGGCTATCACCAGGACCAGCACTCCAAAACCCATCTTGAGAGCACTCCCCGGCAGACTTGCCGCAACCGTTGAGCCTGCCAGCCCTCCCAGGAGTCCGCACGGGCCAAGAACGAGAGATACGTTCCAGACGACGGCGCCGCGCTTGTTGTGTCGCCAGGTGCCACTTGCAACGGTAGGAATGATGACGAAAAGGCTCGTTCCGAAAGCTGTGAGCAGTGCGATGTCCTCCGAGACGCCGGCCCCTGACATGACCCAGTACATCACGGGAACCATGATGAAGCCACCACCCACACCCAGCAGCGCTGCGGTGAAGCCAACCACTGCCCCGGTTAGGACGAGGATCGGAAGGAAATCAAGCATGCGCGCCACCTCCCGGGCATTCCGCAACCGAAACGAGGGGCACATGGGTGCGGGTCGGTGCGAAGAGCCACGTGGCCTTACAGCAGGGCACTATCGCAGCATCGTAGCGATGTCGAACCCGGTCAGCCCGCTGCATGAGTTCCTTGCAGCCGCTGTCCTGCGTCACCGCCGGCTCCGAGAGTCGGCTACATCATCGCCGTCGGGCGTACACGCTCCTGGGACTGGATCGCCGCGTTCCTGCCGCCGCACACCTGTAGACACAAGCGAATGTGGTCCATCCTCGAGCTCAGAGAAGGGGCGCGTCGAAGGGAGCCAGCACGCAAACGCCACTAGAACCCGCACGACGCGCAGTTACCCGTGCTACACGTTGAACAACTGCTGCCGCCGGCGCCCGAGAAAGAAATATCATCTGAGCCGGAGCAGAAGAAAGATGAGAACAACCGCCTGGGACCGACAACACCACAATCGGGACACTTGAGGTCCGAGCCATCCTGCCCCACAGCCTGTCGAACCTCGAATCTCTTGCCACACTTTTCGCACTCGTACTCATAAAGCGGCATACAGTACCTCCAGGGAAACGCGTGGAGCCTCGCACCTTGCACCACCATTGCCCGGCTTACAGTCACCCGGACTTGCCCACAAAGCCAATTCAGGGCGCGCCCACAGTCCCACTGCTATTAGTTGCAGCCCAATTGTAGCACTCCCGAAGTCGGATGCCTGCTGAGGCAACGCCAACCGCGCCGGGTCGGCATCCAGAGGGGGGACCATTTCCACGCATCGTGCCCACCCACAAAGGCTTGATTGGCCGGGGCGGCTGTGCTTAACATCTCACATGACTCGAATCGAGCTGAACCCCACTGTCGAAGAGTGTGTCGAGACAATGGCACAGCGGCGATTCCACCGTCTCACCGAGTCGATTCTCCGCGGAGAGAAGACAGACAACAAGAGGCTGCAAGAGGTTGAACTACTACGGCGATTCCTTGAGACAGCCGACTTCGCAAGATTGAGGGCAGAAAGCGAGAAGGAGCTGCACAGCGGAAGAAGAGTCACATTCCAGCTAACCCAGGCTCACGGCGGGGTCAAGTGCCGGATGCAGGTGATCTAGGGTTCCAGAAGAACTACCGCGTAGGCTGCGATACCCTCACCCCGCCCGATGAATCCAAGGCCTTCATTCGTCTTAGCTTTGACGGAGACACGCTCAGGGACCACTCCCATCGCCGCGCCGAGCTTCTCTCTCATCTGTCGAACGAAAGGCGAGAGCTTCGGGCTCTCGGCGATGACGACGACATCGGCATTCGCAATGCTCAGACCCATCTCCACAATCATCCCGGTGACAGCTTCCAGCAAGCCCAGACTGCAGGCGTCCCTGAACCGCGGGTCGCCGCTGGGGAAGAGCGTCCCGATGTCTCCGAGACACGCTGCCCCGCAAATGGCATCCGTAACGGCGTGAGAGATGACATCAGCATCGCTCCAGCCGTCCAGGCCGCGCGCGA